>CAZCHA010000065.1:0-7459 GCA_964498175.1 uncultured bacterium | reverse complement strand
CTTTTAATTCCTGTGCAATCTCCGCAAGAGATAAATGACATTTTGATTGAATTTCATTCGAAGGGGAATTATTTAATAATATTGTTAATTCATCAATCCCTGTTTGTGCATTTCCTTTTTTCCACTTGCACTTGGCACGCAAATATTGAGCTTCTTCACTTTGCTTATTGTTCCCTTCTTCGGTTACGATTTTTATATCATCTAATGCTAAATCATAATCTTTTCTATAAAACTTTGACTTTGCCATGAGAAGAAACGCATCGGTTCTAAATTTGGATTCAGGGTAATCGCTTAAAACTTTTTGACATTTTTGGATGGTTTTCCCATATTTATCCAATGCAGTTATAGGAATAGTTTTACCTTCTTTTTCTAGTCGAATCTTTTCAGCAGCTTCATAATATTGTTGGGCATTATAAAATGTATTATAGTAAGCGCACCCGCTGGAGCAAAGAAAAATGACAATAAAAAAGAGTGTTTTTGGAAGAAATATTGAATTCATGAACATGAAATTTACTTATTTGATTTCATGTGTAGATAAAAATAATTTGATGACTATGCAAAAGGTGTTTTTCATACTAATTGGCCTACTATTTTCAATCTCTGCTCTTCAATCCCAGCCAGAAGACGATTTGGAATCATTTGGCTATATTGAAATTAAAACAGACAGTATGGATGTCCCTTTTTTTATTGATGGATATTACGTAGGCAATCATCCTTTAGGTGGAGCGGTTCCTGTATTGCCAGGGTTCCACGAAGTAAGTTATATACCACCTAATATACAAAACGAAAAGATTCGAGATAATTTAAGTGATGGCATAAAACGGGTATATGTGGCTGAAAATGACACTTTGGAAGTGTTCTTGTTTTATGATCACTACCTGTCTCAGATAAAAACCATGGAAAACGAATTAAAAATCCAAAACTATGTTGGGGTTTCCCTGGTAGGTGTATTGATATTTGTAATTCTGTCAATTTTCTAAATCTCATATTTAATCAACCCAAATAACTCTGTAATTTCAAAACATGTTAAAACATCATACTTTTGAAGATGGGCTAAAATATCGCCCCGATTACAAATGGCCTGAAGAAGGTGCCGAACGGGATTGCCCCAAGTGTAATCAACCTTTAGAATTGGTTGAGAATTTAGAAACGTATTATGGAAAACCCTGGTGGTGTCCACCTTGCCAATGGCAATTTTCTGAAGAAGATTTGGATGCCAGTCCAAAATCAATGAGTAAACAAAAATAAACTACGACTTGGTCATAGGTGGGATTTGGCTCTGAATATCTTCAATGACCCATTCCACAACTTTTATATCATCCAAATACCCATAATACGGAATCACATCAGGAATTTCATCGTTATCATCTACAAAATACGTCATGGCAAACAAAATCTTTTTTACAACAGAATTGGGAAGCTCAGGGTGAAGTTCTAGGACTCCCATTAGCATTGCAATATCATCAATAAGTGCGATTTCTACGGAATTAAGGTTGCCATCATCTAACATCCCAGATATTTTTTTACCTATTACTTTTGTAATAGCCCTGGAATGAACCGTATCTATTTCATCGATCAGGTTTAAATATTTGGCTTTATCTTTTTCGGTTAATTGAAATAACTTTGGGTCAGTCATGCATGAAAATTCTAACTCTTTAAGTGAAAAAACAATGGCAATTGAAAGCGTAATGAAAACGAGACTGGAATCCGCTATGGAATTATGCCATTTCGAAGTCAAAGATTTTACTGGTCGGCATTTGAATCATAAACTTCATGATGGTGGTTTCCATTTAGAAGCAGTTATAGTCTCAAATGATTTTGAAGGAGACAATTTGATTCAAAGACATCGAAAAGTTTATGAGGCCATGGGCGAATTGATGAACCATGAAATCCATGCTTTAAGTATGAAAACACTTACATCAACAGAATGGGAAGCAAAATGATGGGTTGGTTTAGCCGAAAGAAAAAAGAGCCAGAATTCAACAATCCATCTAATATGTCTCCGATTGAAGCAGTGACTCATTTATGTGCATCCATCCATCTAGCAGATGGTCAGGCAGATTATGCAGAGCGTGAATCTTGGGTTAATGCCATTTCTGAATTATTTCCAGAATTTTCTGAAGAGCGAGCTGACCGATTTTTAAATGAAGCTTACCAGGTATTAGGGCAAAAAGCAGATGATGAAAAAATGAATTATATTACGAGTGTTCTGAACCGAATAAAAACATTGTTGAGTGTAGAGCAAATCCAAGGCCTGGAACCAAAGGTCGCAGAATTGATTGAAGCAGATGGTATAGTTATGACAGCAGAAATGGAGATTGCTAAGCTTGTTGAGACCCAGTTAGGTATATCAATTTCTGTTAATGATGAACTATAATTGAAATAACCTTTTCATTTTAATTCTTTTGGTTATCCCCAAAAAATTATTTCAAAAGAATCATTTTTCGGGATTGGGTGAATTCTCCAGTCTTGATTTTTATAAAATAATTACCTGAAGGCATTTTATTACCTAATTCATTCGTCCCGTCCCATTGTAAAGAATAAACCCCATTTGGTTGATGGGCATTCACAAGTATTTTTACAAAATTCCCAGATACATCAAATACAGCCAGATTAACAAAAGATGCCGAACCAATTGTATAATTGATTCTTGTGGTTGGATTAAACGGATTGGGATAATTCTGTATAAGTTTAAATCCAGCCGGAGCATTTGGTTTCTCAATATTTACAGATTGTTGATGTTCCAAAATATATAGACCAGATTGCATATCAGATGCTATGATTTTCCCAGATTCAAAATATGGAAAAACAGACCAACATCCCTTGTATCCATATTCATTCGGTAGATACGTGTCATAGTAAGCAATCTCTACCGGGCTCTCAGGATTCGACAGATCAACGATCCGAACACCTTCCGTATAATGCGCAACATACAGCAGATTCCCATCTACATAGGCATTATGTACTACCGATTCAGAATCAACAATATATTCAGCAACCATAGAAATATTGTTAAGATCCTCTATATTAAATATTCTGATCCAGTTACCGTCTCCAATTTCATCACCTACAATAACATAATTTCCATCTTCTGTTGTCCAGCAATTGTGAGCACCGGATCCTTCATAATTAAAATTCGCTAATAATTGAACATTAGTAGGGTTAGATACATCCAAAATATCTACGCCTTCACCATAAATGGCTGCGGCATAAGCAATTCCATCATTTACATATATATCATGATAATAATATGTGATATAATCACCAACCCATTCTGGTGATTCTGGATAGGTAAGATCATAGATTTCCACCCCACCGGCATCATGTCCAATTACGTATAAATACTGGCCGTTGATATAGCAATTGTGTGCTCCTCCATCTTCAATAGATAAACCAAAATGAATCGTACTAACTACGTTAGGATTTTCCGGGTCTGATAAATCAATGATTTGAGCCGGCTCATTTTCTTTAATTAAAACAGCATAATGGTCAAACACTTTTACATCCTTAGCATCTGACCCAACCTGCATAGAAGCGACAAACCCAACTTCAACTGGTTGATTTGAAATATCTATAACACTCAAACCTTCTCCGCGAACGCAAAGTAAAGCATATTCTATACTCGTTGTCTGGTCAGTATACCCCCAGATATCACCATAATCTTCTCTCTCATTCCATGTCCCTAATAAACTCATATTCATAGAAACAGGACCCGGTTTCCCCCATATTTGTTTGCTGGAATACAATATATCACCCTGAGAGGAAACACCTTTCATTTGATAAAAGACTTTTTCATCATTTGTTAATCCAGTATGTAAGTATGACCTAGCATCAACATCTAACTGAACTAACAAATTGTTTGGAGGAATTGTTGTAGAATAAAATAGATCAAAATGATCTATTCCTTCCTCTTCAAATTCCCAAGAAAGGGTCAAATGTCCATCGCCCGGCAAAGATGCGAAATTTGTTATAAAAGCAATACTGATTGTCAATGAAGCTGGATTTGTCTCAAAAAAAGTGTAACCTGATCTAAGTTTTGGCCACCAGCTATACAGAACATCTGAATCAAATCCTGTGTTACTATTGTCATACGTTTCCCCTGTACCGTCATAATCACTGAGCATAATTAATAAATATTCTCGCCGGCCATAATTAGAATCATCTGGATCCCATATTAAGTTGGGTGCATGCTCGCCAGTTCCATCATCCCATTCTACAAAGCAAATATTTAACCGCCGATGGTTATTTGGATCGGAGATGTCCCAAGCTGAACCCCTGAAAACACCAACACCTGCAGCGGAATAGTCTAGGTCGCGCCGATATGTTTGACAAAAGGTAGTTTCATTGCTGTCAAACCGAATTTCTACATCAATAGCATCATCAGCTGAAAGGGATGATCCCAAAAAATTTTCACCGAATCCAATAAATCCATAAAAGGTATCACCACCCCAATCAACACCACTAAGCCATCGCGGCTCCGGTTCCCACCCCCAATAAAGTTCCGGATCTCCTTCTCTGGTTTCAGATATATTAAACTCATTTGCAACTAAAATATCTAATTCTGAAAAAACAATTGAAATACTACATAGACCTAAAAGAACTTTTAATATTCGAATTGTTTTCATTTGTTAATCATTATCACAATTTGCGTGCAACCCTCCTGGAAATACCTTTTATAACCTGAATCTGCAAATCGTTAAGCTCAACTTTATTTTCAAAGTAGGTTTGGAAACGAGAACTAAAATCAGTCCCTTTACCTTGATTTTTTGCAACATGTATCATTCTTATCATCGCAGCCAGAACCAGATCAAGCTGATCATCAGTAATACCACTGTCTTTCAATTTCGTTTTTATTCGATTCAATTCATCCGCATTAACACCAAGCCTATTATATCGTGTTTCAAAACCGAGTTTATCATCAGGGTTGACATTATTTTTTGTAAATGCTTCGTACCTTTCATCCGCCTGCTTCTCCGTTATAATACCCTTTTCAACTCCAACCTTTAACCTTTCACGTAACCCATCTGTGGTGGGACGCTGAACCTTATCGCCCTTTTTTATTGAATTTTGAGCTAAAGATATCATTGGTATAATCAACATAATGGATAATATTGTTTTATTCATTTTAATCTCCCTTTCTTATTCAAATCTAACAATAATTCAAAATAGTGTAAAATATCACTCATACAACCATTCGAATATACCCTGTATAAGCATAGAACCTATCAAAACCGATATGGAAAGCTCGATTGATTTTATTGGATCACCTATCCAGAGCCAAGAGCAAAGGACAACCCAGATAAAAGTGAATAGTCGTATAAGTAACGATTTTTTAGAGAAAATGTGTCTTATTATTATTCTTAAATTTGACATATTTGTTTCGTATCTCTTTATTAATAAACCTTAGTATTAGCAAACAAAAATGAATCTTCTTTTATGATACAAGAAAATGAGAAATTAATTAAAGTCCTGCAAAAATTTCCGGACCAAAACCCTAACCCAGTACTTCGTTTTTCCGAAAAAGGTGTTTTACAATACTACAATAGTCCATCAGAACCCATTATTAATGAATGGAAAATAAATATTAATGATAAACCAAATAAGAAATTTTTGGATAAGCTTAAAATAACTTTAGCAGAAAATGAGCATTCATTTGAGATCAATGCAGATTCAAAATCATTCTTACTTAAAGCAGTTTATATTAAGGAATTAGGGTCCATCAATGTTTATGGGACTGACATTACTGCCAAAAAAGCGATCGATAAGTTTCCTGACCAGAATCCAAACCCGGTGATGAGAATTAGTAAAGAAGGAATACTTAACTATCATAATAAGGCTTCGTATGATATTGCGAAATCTCATAATCTAAAGATTGGGGAAATGATATCAGATAATCTCATTGAACTGGTTAGCAAGACTATCCTGACCAACAGCATCACTCAGAATGAATTAATTGCCGGCAATAAAACATATTTAGCAAATTTTGTTCCTGTTCCGGAGTTTGGTTTTATCATTATTTATGCAACAGACATCACAGCAAAAAAAGTAATAAATAAATTTCCCGATAAAAATCCAAATCCTGTTATGAGGATAGGCAAAGATGGTGAATTAAAATACTTTAACGATGCTTCTAAATACATTATCAAAAACTGGGATATAGGACTTAACGATACCATACCCAAAGAAATAATTAAAAAATTAACAAAACCAAATGCTAATGACGTCCATAATATGGAATTCGAAGTAGGCAATAAAACATATTATTTTAACTTAGTAAAGATAAACGAATTTGATTTTTTTCTCCTCTATGGTACTGATATAACAGATACAAAGGACAAAGAAATGATCCTTACAAAACTATCAAAGTACTTTTCCCCTCAAGTATACAATTCAATCTTTACTGGAGAACTTGATGTCAAGATCGATACCAATAGAAAAAACTTAACCGTATTCTTTTCAGACATTAAAGGATTTACGACAATTACAGAAAAACTAGAACCTGAAATATTAACTGAATTAATTACATATTATCTCACCGAGATGACAAATATTGCAATTGAATATGGCGGCACTGTTGATAAATATATTGGCGATGCAATTATGATATTTTTTGGAGATCCTAAAACAGATGGAATTACAGAAGATGCTATTTCCTGTGTTTCAATGGCATTGAAAATGAGACGAAAACTTATAGCTATAAGAAAGAGATGGGCATCTTTTGGTCTTACGGAATCATTAGATGTAAGAATGGGAATCCATACTGATGTATGTACAGTTGGGAATTTCGGTTCACAAGATAGGCTTGACTATACAGTATTAGGCAATGGAGTAAATCTTGCCTCTCGCTTAGAATCTTTAGCGAATCCTAACGAAATATTAATTTCAGAAAATACATATAATGTTATCAAAAACGATATAGACTGCACCTATATTGATGAAATTATTGTGAAAGGTAAATCCCATCCAATTAAGACATTCCAAGTCCAGAAAATAATTTCTAAAAAGGATCGTAGAGAAACTATAGACTATGAAACGGATGGTTTTTCCTTAATGCTGGATAAAGAACAAATAAAAAATACAGAAAAAATAATCAGCTACTTAAAAAAGAGCCTGGATCATCTCAAAAATTGAGTTTATAAATAATAAATAAAGATACCTATTCGTAAATAGGCTCACCTGTTGCTGGATCGTACTCAACAATTTTCTTTTTTCTTTGAGTTTCAATAATATTGCCTTCCGTCTTTTTTACCCAGCCCTCGCCTTTTACTTTTATTATTTTCATGAATGGATAAGTTTCAAGTTCAAAAGTAGCATTTGTAATTAATTCTGCTCCAGAGATATTTAATGCATTTTGAATTGGATCATTTATTCGTGGCATTTTATCGGCAGGAGCCATGTATATTGTACTTTCTCCCTGGATAAAACCAATTGATTCATATTCGTTGCTGATATTTGTTGG
>CAZCHA010000064.1:0-7590 GCA_964498175.1 uncultured bacterium | reverse complement strand
ACTGATGCTTGGTTGATCTCAGATGAAGTTATTGCAAGCGGGTACGGTCCATACTTCCTATTGGCAGATATTTTCTTCCCTAATCCGTCTGGTCCATGCGAAACCGAGAATTTATATTCTGACGACTTTAAGATTCATTTAACAGTTGATGATGGTGCTACTTGGACTTTGGTTGATTCAACAATGGAGACAGGTGTATGGTATTGGGCATCTTATATGTATAATCTTGCTCCGTATATTGGAGATGCAACCAGTTTCAAGGTAGCATTTCAATATCATGATTGCGATGGAAACTGGGGATATGGCGTTGCAATAGATAATATTGCCATCAAGGAAGGCGATGACTTTACTTGGCTGACGGTTTCCCCTTATAAAGGGACTGCAGTTGCCATCGATAACTTGAATGATTCTATTTCGGTACAAATCGGTGTTTACGGAACAGATGATGACTTTACAATTGCCGAAGATATTGTAGTAGCTTCGGATTATTCAGAACTCACGGTCCAAATAGGCGTGGGTGTTGAAGTTGTTGGTATTGATGAGTCGGGATTAACACCTTTTGAATTTGCGCTTCACCAGAACTATCCAAACCCATTTAACCCGGAAACAAATATCCAGTTTGACGTGGCAGAGAATTCTGACGTGAACGTATCCATTTTTAATATCATGGGGCAAAAGGTTGCCACGCTGGTAAATGGTAATATGGATAAAGGAATATACCATATTAAATGGAACGGACTTTCTGATAAAGGAATTGCGTTACCTTCGGGAATGTATTTTTATAAAATGAAAAGTCCAGAATACCAATCTGTAAAAAAACTGGTTCTTGTTAAATAAGAACAGTTATTTTAAATATATTACTATTGTGTTACTTGGAGTGAAATTGACTCCCAGGCGTTGGCTTAATATCTTAAGCATCATCGTTCTGGCGAGTCAATTTTCTTTTGCAGGCACGACAGGGAAACTTGTAGGACGTGTAACAGCAAAAGAAAGTGGGGAACCACTCATCGGTGCCAATGTTATTATCGAGGGTTCCGTCTTGGGAGCTGCCACCGATCTTGATGGGAATTATTACATCCTACAGATACCACCTGGAACTTATTCCATTCGTTTTTCTATGATTGGTTATCAATCTTTAGTAATTAATGACGTCCGTATGATGGTTGATCTGACAACCACGGTAAACGGTGCCTTATCAGAAAGTGCCGTAGGACTTGAAGAAGTGGTGGTTCAAGCTGAACGGGCAATGATACAAACGGATGTAACTTATTCCCAAGCCAATATCAGTAGTGAAGAAGTGGATATGCTTCCAGTAGAAGAGTTTGTAGATGTATTGGCTCTACAGGCTGGTGTAGTTATGACAGGGGGTGAGATTCATGTGAGAGGCGGCCGAGGTGGAGAAATTTCATACATGATTGATGGAATTTCTGTAACAGATCCCTATAATTCTGGTGTGGCTGTGGAGATTGAAAATAATGCCATCCAGGAATTGCAATTTATAAGCGGCACCTTTAATGCGGAATATGGCCAGGCAATGTCCGGAATTGTGAATATTGTGACTAAAGATGGTAATTTTTCTGATTATTCCGGGAGTTTTTCATTGAATCAAGGTGGCTATAATTCCGGGAATACCGATATTTTTGATCAGCTCGAGGGTATTGATTTTAATAATATTTCTGATATGAAAGGAAATATAGAAGGGCCAATAATTCCGGGGAAACTTTCCTTTTTTTCATCGGGTAGATTTAAGCGCGAAAATGGTCATCTTTATGGTCAACGGATTTTTCATCCAAATTCTTTTGTATGGTCTGAGGTAGAAAACATTTGGAAAATTGATAGTTTAGTTGGTCTAGGGAATGGATATATTTTATTAGAGAGTGACACCTTAAAACCAACCTTGGATAGTTTGAGAGCCGCCGATGCTTTTGAATGGGTTGCCATGGATTGGTATGAGCAGTCTACCTGGCAAGTTAAATTGAGCTGGCGATTGACGCCCTACATAAAAATGAGCTTTAATCGGATGTATAGTGATACTAAATCACAGGATTATGTCCATGAATATCGATGGAATCCAGATGGACGGAGTAATTCGTTCAATACACGAGTAGGTGATTTAATTCGTGCAGATTGGTCAATAAGTCAATCTACTTTTGCTAATGTAATGTATTCCGGTACCGAGAATCATTATCGAAGTCATTTAAGCTCTGACCCAGCATTTTGGGAACAAATCAAAGAAGATTGGGCTAGTGATTCCGTATATTTTAGTACATTTGATTCAAATTTGTATTATGTAGACCCGGATATCTTTCTTTATTCCACAGGGAATAATTTCTATGTAGGTGGGCAATCCATGAACGTGTATAGTCGTAAATCTACTGTAAATACTTTGAAGGCTGAAATCACAAGCCAAATAAATAAAGAGCATCAATTAAAAATTGGTATCGAATCTCGTAAAACTAAAATTACTTTATCTGACCTTCAGGTTCATAATAGCAGTAATACAGATAATCAACCAAGGTATTACGCACCCTTAATTTCTCCAAATAACAATTCTTTTGGGCCAAATGGGAGAACACCAATTGAATTATCTGGTTACTTTCAGGATAAAATTGAGCAAGACCAAATGGTTGTGAATTTAGGTGTACGTTTCGATTATTTTGATCCGGATTGGAAAGTTTTGAATGATTCAGAGGATCCTAATTATTTATCACCTTTAAAACCAATCAATACCTGGTTTGATTTGGATGGTGACAATATGATTTCTGAGGATGAAATGATTGATAGTACCCGAAAAAGTGCTGATGATCGTTTGAAATCCAATGCCAATGGTGATCCCTGGTTTAGGGATGTAGATCCAAAAACTCAAATTAGTCCACGGTTTGCATTGGCATTTCCTATCACAGAAAGCGGCTATATGCATTTTTCATATGGGCATTTTTTCCAAAACCCTAGCTTTAATTATATTTATGATAATCCGGAATTTGAAGTGCCAGCGGCTTCGGGGATTAGTAACACCATGGGGAATGCGGATATGGAACCGCAACGAACTACCCAATATGAAGTAGGGTTCTCCCAACAAATCGGACGGGATATTGGGATAGAAATCACAGGATATTTCAAAGATATTCGAAATTTAAATGCTACCGAGATTAAAAAATCTTTTATTGCCGGAGATAGATATGGCCTTTTTGTCAATAAAGATCATGCGAATTCCCGTGGCATTACTCTGGCGCTTTCAAAAAGATCCCTCGAGAATTTCTCAGGGAATTTAGATTATACATATTCAATCTCTGAAGGCAATGCTTCTGACCCCACTGCTGCCTTTTATGATGAAGCATCAGATATTGAACCAGAAAAAATGTTGGTCGCTTTAGACTGGGATCAACGTCATACATTGAACGGAACAATGACTTATCACCCAACAAAATCATCGGGAATTAGTGGCATTTTTAGCTATGGAAGTGGGTTTCCCTATACCACAGAATTTGCAGGAAATAGAACTGCATTTGAAAACAATGGATTAAAACCGCCTACTTATAATGTGGATTTACGTGCTTTTTACAATTTTGCATTAAATAAAAGAATGAACGTGTCATCCCATATCAACGTTTATAACTTATTCAATTTCTTGAATGAATTATCAGTTTATAATGACACAGGAAGAGCGACATACTCCCTCTTGCCTACATATACAGCAGAGTATAGCGGACCCGCATTGAATACACTGGATGAATATTTGGTTCGTCCCCATTATTATTCATCTCCAAGACAAGTCAAACTTGGCATTTCAATTTCATTCAAATAGCATGTTTAAAACGCGAATTATTCTTCTTATAACCTGTATTTATTCCTTAGGAATTTCTGAAGTAGATCCTTCCAAAAAATATCAGGATAGAGAGAATTCGGTTGCGAAGACCACAGCAAACACCGATAGAAAATATGGAGATCATTCCGGGAATAGGGTTCTGTGTCGATTCTATAATCATGGTGGAATTGGTGATCTAAGTAACAGCTTTTCTGGTGTTTATCCTATTGGATCAGGACATGCATATTTTTATGAATTTACACCTGTGATCGCCGCCAGTGTCATCGATACTAATGGTAATAGAAAACATATAATATCTGATGGTGCTATCGGTCTTGTGGATGAAAATACAGAAACGGGTGTTCCTTGGAGTTTTGAACCATTACATGGCTATGCAGATCCAAATCAAGAATACATGGCAATGAGTGATAATTTGGAATCTTGGCCCGCATCCTGGCCGAATAGAGAAAGTGATTGGGATGGGGTTTGGAATGGCCAATATGGTAAATATACCCGAGCAGACCAGGAATCCTATTATGTTATGGATGATTTCTATAATGATGAATTTGCATATTTCCCAGATTCCACTGATGTAGATACGGTAGTGAGACGGGGAGGATTAGGAGTAGAATTAGATGTTCGGGGTTACCAGTGGAATCATCCTGCTGCCGAAGATATTATCATTGTTACGTATTGGATTACAAATGTTGGGACTAGTAATCTGGATAGTGTGATTTTTGGAATGTATGGGGATGCAGATATCGGTGGGTCATCGGATTTTAGTGATGACGATGCTTGGTTCGACACAGAAAATGATATGGTTTATCAATGGGATCATAATGGTTGGAGTAATTCCTATGGTGGTTTTAAACCTGTGTACTTTGGTTGGAGTTTTTTAGAATCTCCCGGGAATCCCACAGATGGGATTGATAATGATGAAGATGGCATGATTGATGAAAGCCAGTTTGATGGTATTGATAACGATGGTGATTGGGACGTGGAGAGGGATGATATTGGTGCAGACGGTCTTGCTGAATATCATATAAATTATACCGGTCCAGATGAGGATGGTACTGAAGGGAATGGTATCCCGGATGTGGGAGAACCCAATTTTGAGATTACTGATAATGATGAATCTGACCAAATTGGATTAACCAGCTTTTATTCTGCAGCCTATCCTAGTATTCAACCTCATAATGATGAGGTTATGTGGAATCAACTTACACCTGGTATTTTTCAGGTACCGGCACAAAATATTGATCAAACTTTCTTATACGGTTCTGGGTATATATCATTAGCACCAGGAGAAAAAAAGAAGTTTTCTGTTGCTATGGTTTTTGGAGAAAATATGGCAGATATCCTCAGAAATGCCAATACGATGCAAAACATTTATGATAATGATTATAGTTTTGCAAAGCCACCTTTAAAACCTACCATGACAGCCGTGCCAGGGGATAACAAAGTGACACTTTATTGGAATGATTTCTCTGAGATTTCCATCGATCCCATTTACGGGAAAGATTTTGAAGGGTATCGTATATACAGGAGTACGGATCCAGGATTTATTGATTCCTATACCATTACAGATGCTTATGGAAATATAACCTTTAAAGAACCCATTGCCATTTTCGATAAAAACAATGGTTTAAAGGGGCCACACCCAATCGCATTTAATGGTGTTCAATTTGATATGGGGGAGGATTTAGGATTAGAGTATGTTTATGTTGATTCAAACTCTGTTATAAATGGGCAAAAGTATTATTACGCTGTGACGGCTTACGATAAAGGATATGATGTGGATTTCTTTGAAAAAAATTATTCAGCCCATGATAACCTTCAACCAATAGCTCCTTCTGAATGTTCAGTTTCATTGGATTTGGATTATAAGGGGAATGTAGTCAGCCTTAGTGAAAATGCCGCTATTGTAGTCCCTAATGGTACTGCCATTGGGTATGTCTCTCCCAATTCATCTGAAGGGACTGAATCTTTTCTAAGCCATTTAAGTGGTTACGGATCAGGCGATATTAAAATTTTTGTGGTAGATCCCTATGCAGTAAAGGATAATAATGAATATAATGTTGTTTTTGATACACTTGATACTGCAGAAGAGGTGGTTTTTAATATTAGAGATCAAAAAGACATTCTTGAAACACTGATGATTCAAGATAGCATTGCGAGAGCATCTCAAATTAATATTCATTCTATGATAATAACCGCATTTGCTACAATAGATACTCTAATAAATGGATTGGATACTAGTTTTACCGACACCACACTCTATGATACAACCTTCCCTGTCCTAGTTACAAATGAAACCGGTACAGTTGAATATACCTATGGGCTAGATTATACAATAGATCCTGAATTAGGTTTTTTTAACATTATTAATTCAGAATTGCTTGACGCTGGTTTGGTTACTGTTAGTTATAAATATTTTCCTCTATATCATGAAACCGAAATGGACGGCGGTTTTATTAATACTATCTTTGACGGTATGCGGATCATTATCCAAGATTCGGATGTAGGGCTTAATGAAGATTCTACTAAATGGACCACTGGAAATAGTAATTACAGACATGATATTACTCCGAGCAGGCTTTACCCAGCGGATTTTGAGTTACAATTTGAAGGGAATATTGGTGATTCAATAACCATTGATGTTTATGATACCCGATCACCATTTAGAGTAAAAAATGTTACCCATAATGATTTTCCCCCATTCAGAATATCAGATTATGACCGGGATGATGAATGGGATCCGGATGAACCCATAATGATTCGTCCATATGAAGGCCAGAACTCTCCCCTAATAACAATTCGGTTTTATCAAGATTCGTTGGAGATCAATGAAACTATTATTTATGATACAGTTGAGGTAGATACAGGTCTATTGATCACAGAAATAACTATTTATGATACAACTGATTTAGATGTCATTGACCCAGTTCAGGGAGATATCTTCACGGTTGCAATTAATAGACCATTTTCTATAGAAGATGTGTACAGTTTTACATCAACTGCATCATCTATCAATGCGGATAGCGCTAGGGAAAGTTTAAAAAATATTACTGTAGTCCCAAATCCTTATGTGGTGGCAGCATCTTGGGAACCACGTCATCTTTATCAGTCTGGTCGAGGTCCAAGAAAAATCGACTTTATTAATCTCCCTAATAAATGCACAATTAAAATATTTACCCTTGCAGGATATTTGGTCAACACAATAGAGCATGATGATGTATATGAAAATGGGACGGAATCATGGAATTTACTATCTAAAGACGGGCTTGAGATTGCCTATGGTGTTTATCTTTACCATGTAAATGCTCACGAACTCGGTGAAACAACAGGGAAATTTGCAGTAATCAAATAATGAAGCGATATTTCTACAAATCGGCATTTTTATTAACCGTGATGTTGGCTCAATCCAATGTAGCTACTACGTCAGGATCATTCCTTGAGATAGGTGCCGGAGCCCGGTCATTATCTATGGGGAGTGCTTTTGTAGCTGTATCCAATGATGCAAGTGCCTTGTATTGGAATCCGGCAGGAATTGTAGAACTGAATCGCCCTTCCATGCATGTTTACCACTCACCTTGGTTGGTAGAAACTAAATATTATCATGGTGGTGCTGTAGTTCCCTTGGGATACATAGGCTCTATGGGTATCTCTTATTCGGGTGTAACCATGGAAGAAATGATGGTAAGAACCGTGACAAGTCCTGAAGGGACTGGAGAGAAATTCAGTGTTAGTAATGTAGCCATTGGTTTGGCATACGCTAAGCGATT
>CAZCHA010000063.1:0-7595 GCA_964498175.1 uncultured bacterium | reverse complement strand
CGTGAAATGGATTCCCTGACAACATTAAAACCGATTCCGGGTCATGCCGTAAAAATAAATTTTCTGGTTTACGAAGAAAGTGATGATCCAAAAATGGCTGTTGGTTTTGAGATTCTGGAATTATATGCAGAACCGGTGGATACAGGATACTTCGTCATTCCGGAAAACTATGAGCGGATTGAGAATGATTAATTTGTAACGTCTGAGTTTGACGATCGGTAAATAGTCTAAAAGACTCTATTTTGGGTTATTGAATATTTTTTTATTATCTATAGTATAATGTATTGCATAGTACTAAGTATAGGATATAAATTTGCTATACCAAGTAAGTAATAAATTATGAATCTTGAAAATACTATAGCACAAATGCGGAAGGGAGTGTTGGAATATTGCATTCTTTCCATTTTAAAAAATGGCGAAGCATATCCATCAGATATTTTGCTAAAATTAAAAAAATCGAATTTGATTGTGGTTGAAGGGACGTTGTATCCATTGCTTACTCGCTTAAAAAATGCCGGTCTGCTTACTTATCGATGGGAAGAATCAAAATCAGGACCTCCGCGGAAATATTATTCTGAAACCGCAGAAGGAATTGTCTTTTTATCGGAGTTGGACGAGACATGGAAAGATTTGGTCAAAGCAGTTCGATTAACTATAAAAAAATCGTAAAGAACTATGAAGAAAACAAATACAATCAATTTGGGTGGCATCATTTTTCATGTTGATGAAGATGCTTTCACTCAGCTTCAAAATTATCTCAATGCCATTAGGTCATATTTCTCTAAGTCTGATGGGCAGGAAGAAATTATTGCAGATATTGAATCCAGGATCGCCGAAATCTTTCAGGAAAAAAAGATTAGTATAATCACCATAGTTCAGGTGGATGATGTGATTGCCATCATGGGCAAGCCTGAAGATTATGGAGATGATGAACAAGACGAAAAAATTACAAAACCGCATGAAAAAAAGCAGAGAATAAGGAAAATATTCCGTCATCCAGATGATAAGATCCTGGGCGGTGTTTGCGGCGGCCTTGGTGCTTATTTTAATGTGGACCCTGTTTTGTTTCGCTTGGGATTCTTATTGACAATGTTTATTGGCGGTTTTGGATTTTTTGTATATCTAATTCTCTGGGTCATTGCGCCGTTGGCAGACAGGGCATCAGACCATTTGGAAATGCATGGCGAACCAGTAACGGCTGGAACCATTGGTCGGGCTGTGGCTTTAAAAATTGAAGATACGGTTACAAATGAAAATAACCAATCTATGGTTCGAAAAATATTGGCTGGCATAGGCAATGTTTTTGGATTTTTTATTGAAGTTCTTAAACGCATTTTTATCGTACTGGGTAAAATCATTAAACCATTGATTGGTATTATTTTTCTCATATTAGGCTTTGTGGCCGCCCTTGGTTTGTCCTTTTTTATTATTGCGAGTTTTTCTGGAATTAACCATGAATTTCAAGAAATGACCAACACCTTTGATTCCATTTTAGAGCATTTTCCGTTGTATCAGATCTTTGTTTTTCTGGGTCTCATTCTGTTTATAGGTATCCCGCTTTTCCAAATGATTTACCTTGGTATTCGAATGATTTTTAATATGGCGAAACAATCCAGCGCAGTGAAGAGTTCCTTGTTGGGGATGTGGGTTGTGGGGCTCATCTTAACGATCTTTTTTGGAATTTATGGTATAACACATTTTTCGGAAGATTCTCGAATAGAAGAAATGGCAACACTGGAGAATGTGAAATCTGACACGTTAAAAATATTTCTAACTGCTCATGATAATTTCTACTGGGATGAAAAGCATTTGAATATTGTAGAGACAGAAGATGGAGAGCATAAACTTCTTTCAAATGTAGAAATGGATGTAGCGCGGTCATACGATTCTCAGTATCACTTAAAAATTATTAAACGGGCTTCAGCAAGATCATTCAGAGATGCGAGAGGTTACGCGGAGAATATTTCGTATCATTATTTTTTAGATTCCGGACAGCTAAACTTGGATCAGTATTTTGAAATATCCAGTGATGTTCCTTACCAGAGACAAAGTGTTGATTTGACCTTGTTTGTGCCTACTGGAAAGTCTATTTATCTGGATGAATCTTTAAAATATTTTATTTACGATATTAAAAATACAACAAATACTCATGATTACAAGATGGTGGGACATAACTGGACCATGGGTGATGACGGCCTGTTTAACGAGTTTTTTGAAAAAAAATCATCAATGAATAAAACGAAAAAAATAAAATTCATTGAAAAATCAGAAATTCAAGATTTAGGTTTAGAAAAAAGATTGATGCAGCTTGAAGAAACATTAGAAGATCTGGAAGATCTGGAAGATCTGGAAGATCTGGAAGATCTGGAAAAATTGGAAATCGAAGTAAACATATTAAATGAAAAACAATAGATTATTTTAACGTATTTAAAAAAAGACAACTTTTTGACCATTCTGACGTCATAAGGTTGTTAAATAATGTTTAAAGGAATATTAATGAATTATTATCGAAATATTTTAACCTTAATTGGTTTAGGAATTTTGTATGTAGGATCAATTTTGCAAGCGAAGGCGATGGATGTTCTCGAAAACCCTGTTTTAGAGATAAATCGTGTTCATTATGCAATAAAGATTGATGGTAACCTTACAGAATTGGAGTGGGGGAAAGCCAAAGGAACTGATTATTTTTTAGAAATCGAGCCCGGGGAAAATATTATACCGCCGGAAAAAACAAAAGTGAAGGTTGCCTATGATGACCAAAACCTGTATGTAGCATTCTGGGCCTATGCCCATCCGGAAGATATTCGAGCTTCTTTCCAGGGACGTGACCAGGCCTGGATGGATGACTGGGTAGCTATTTTCCTTGATACATACGGCGATGCCAACACAGGTACAATGGTTGGAGCAAACCCCTATGGGATACAAATGGATGCATTAAATAATGGAAGCGGAAATGATGATCCATCTTTTGATCTCGTATATGAATCAAAGGGGACAATCACCGACGATGGCTACCAGGTTGAAATGGCCATCCCTTTTTCAAGTTTGTCTTTTCCTGACAGAGAAGTGCAGGAATGGAAAGTGGGGTTTTACCGCAGCTTGCCCCGTGAAAAACGGTCACAAATCGTCTGGGGTGGGTTTGACCGTACCAACCCCTGCTTTTTATGCCAGATGGGAACGTTAAAAGGTATTCAAGGAATCAAACAAAGAGGCAATATTGAGTTTTTACCTGCAATAGTTGGTTCCCAGATTTCCGAACTTGACAAAAATAATATCCTTCAAAAAGAGACGGCATTGGGCCAAGCATCCTTGGGGGTAAAATACAGTTTAAGCTCTGACCAAGTTGCTGAATTCACCATCAATCCGGATTACAGCCAGGTAGAAGCTGATGCTGAACAAGTGGACGTGAATACAACATTCGCCCTGTTTTTTCCGGAAAAACGCCCTTTCTTTAATGCAGGGAATGACCTGGTCGACACCTGGATAAATGCCATTTATACCCGCTCAATTAATAATCCTATCGCTTCCGGACGAATGATCAATAGGGGGCAGCAAAATTCCTGGTACCTGCTGTCGGCTATGGATGAAGATTCGCCATACATTATACCTGGGGAAGAGCAAAGTTTTTCTCTATTAGGAGGACGAAGTATATCCAATATTTTCCGGTTCAGGCGGACACTGGAAGAAGCCAGTCATTTTGGAATTCTTGCCACAGACCGCCGCATGATTGACAATGACGGCAGCGGGTCTGTGGTTGGCTTTGATACGCGTTATAAATTCAATAAAACGTATCAGATGGAGTTTCAAACATTATTTAGTAAAACTCAAGAGCCATCAGACTCTTTATTGGTGAACAACTCAACCTTTGGTGATAATAATACATTTACTTTCGATGGAGAGTCTTTTGTGGGCAATGCGGTGGAACTTGAATTCCGTCGTGAGACAGAGCATTGGGGACTAGAAACAGGTTATGACCATAAGACACCCGCTTTCAGAGCAGAGAACGGCTTCATTTCCAATAATAACAATCGTCGAATTTATCTGGAAAGTTACTGGGTGTATACACCGGATAAAATGATTAGCAAAGTGGTCGGTGGATTTCACTCCGGTATAGAATCAAATTTTGATGGCCAGATTAAAACACGATACACAAGTTTTTTTGGAAATGTCATGTTACCCAGACAGACGCGATTAGCTGCCAATATAACCGCCATTCCATACAATTATTTCAAAAATACAGAATTAACAGGATTATGGAAAATTCGTCTTCGAATTAATAGTAATTATAATAAAATACTCTCTTTCGGTGGATCTTTAGGAAAAAGTTTAGAGAAAGTGACATTTCTGGATGTCCCTGAAAAAGGAAATGGTACTTCTTTTATGTTTTGGACCAGACTGAAGATATCGAATCGAATGCAGGTGGGGGGTCATTATGAAACCCATCGAATGACGACTCTGGATAAAAAAGAAGAATATTATTCCGGTTATTTAACAGGAATACGGATGAATTATCAATACAATCGGGCACTCAGTTTTCGTTTACTGGGGCAGTATAATGATTTCAGCCGGACATTTCAGTTGCAGCCGTTGGTGAGCTATCAGCCCAGCCCGTTTACGATCTTTTATATTGGTTCCACATCAAGCCAGATCGCTGATAATTTGAGCATAGATTCCATACGGGAAAGCCAGATAAACGACCGGCAGTTGTTTTTAAAATTTCAATATCTTTTTAATTAAATAATAAAGGAAAGAGAAAATGAATACAAAAGAAAAACTGGAAATGGCTTGGAAATACCTTGCCTTGATATTAATTGCGATTTTAGTATTCACGTGGATAGAGAGTAACTATTTTATCGGCGGCCCTAAAAAGGGTGAATTTGTTTTTATTGGCGATGAAAATTATGATTTCCATGGGAATGAACAAAAAAAGATGGATGTACGGGTCGAAAAGGAAATTGTAGATGGAGATACCTTAGTGAAGATGTGGATCAATGGTGAAGAAGTAGATGCGGAGGAGCACGATATGAAAGATGGGAGCTTTAAATGGAAATCAAAAGATGGGAATGTGATGGTGATTGATATTGATGATATGAACCAACATAAGGGTAAAAAGAAAAATATTATAAAAAAGAAAGTAGTGATTCATAAACAGAAAGATGATTGATTTGTAGTTATTGCATTCAATTGGTTAACTCAAGCCCCATCAATTGAACAAAACTAATTCGTTAATACTAAAATTTGGGACGCTCCAAACAATAATTATGGGATTATATCATTTTTATATTCCTTTTCAATTTAATTGGGGCAATTACCTTGAGCAGACAAGTCCTGTAATAAATTGGTCCTTATATTCAATCAATAATTATTTAAGTTTTAATCTTCTTATTTTAGCTTTATTTCTTGGGCGTTATTTGCTTAAAAAGAAAGAGAATACCGAAACTATAATAGTTCTGACTTCTTTGCTTTTTATGTTTTGGCTTTTTAGTACATTATATCAATTGATTGAGCCAATGCCATTACCTGAGCATTTAAAATGGATAGGATTTATATTGATTGGAGTGGCTTTTCTAAATACACTATTATTCCTAACCCCTTTAATTACACTTTTAAAGAAAAAAATTATTGTTCAAGATAAGGATTAATTCAGTTTGGACAATCCTATTTGATAATACAATTGTACATTTGTAATCTTTTATTTGGTGGATAAATCTCTCGAAGCCTTTGAATACATTCTGATTTTCATCTAATTTCAAGCTATGCGAGTTTTTCTCCAATTAGTATTGGTATTGGGGATTTTGTCTGAATCCCTGTTAGCCTGTAGGCTTTATGCAATTTGTGTTAAATCCGGATTAATAATCCCCACACTTTCAACATCCGAACAATCTCTAGTTTTAAACCAGTTTACAGTTTTATTCAATCAATCTGAGTCTATGGCAAACGGCTGGGCACTTATGGGCTATCAGGTAGCACATCCTGATTCAGTTGAACCGATCTACCGTTCTGCTTCTCCAGCAACCGAAGACTCCACTACATATTGGAATTCTGTTTCAACATTAATGAATGACAATGAACATATTATTGGAATTGGTCATCTAAGGTTGGCCACATCAGGTGATAATACTGTTCCAAATCCTCATCCGTTCCTATTCTATGAAAATGGAATTTCTTATTCCTTGATACATCATGGGACAGTCAATAAAGATCTTTTATATGATTTGATTACTAACAATGGAACAGACCTCTCTTGGTTGAATGAACATGAACCACAAACTTTTGGTGGCGGATCGTGGCAAGGGGAAGGTTGGAGCAATGTAGTTGATTCAGAATTATTGATGTTGTATGTCATGCAAAATATAGACTCTGAAGGTTCTATCATCACCGGACTTGAAATGGCCCTGTCAACATTAGTGGATGCAGGTGTACCCAATTCCCAGTTGAATCTTATTTTTTCAAATGGAAATGACCTTTATGTCTTTGGTGGGGCAAATGGATTATCAATTGCTGAATCTGAAGAGCATTATGCTGTTATGACTTTACCCCCTTCAAATGATGAACTAAACTGGGTTGGAATATCTAATGGCGACTTGGTTGTAATCAATAAAGATGGAATAAGTTACTATTCGGATTTTGCTGAAACTGATCCTAAGGATCCACGAATCGTGCCGATTGAAGAATTTTTGATCATGTTGCCGGCTTACCCGAATCCATTTAATGGTTCTGTAACTTTTGATTTAATTGCTCGGTCCAGTGAATTTGTTACCTATTCAATATTTACCCTTACGGGTAAACTTATCTACAGGCGCAACCTGCAAATTCCAAACACCGGACTAAAGAAAGTTGTGTGGAATGTAAAATCACAAAACAACCAAAATATTGCTTCAGGCACATACATCATAAAAGCCAGCACCAATAATACATTAAAAACGCAGAAGATTATCTTCATAAAATAGATTTACCCATTCTACAACATCAAGCCCCACATTCGTGGGGTTTATTTGTTGTGGAAGGATGGGTAGATTTGGATGTGAATGAGTTAAATACTTAACTATGAAATCTTTTTGAAAGAATGGAAGATATGGAAATTATGATAAACGAATGGTTTACTTTCCAGAGGCATCCTTGTACCATTGACAGAAATCACATCATTGCAACTCTATAAATAAAGGGATGAATGGTTAATTTCTCATGTATATGCAGAAATGCCCCTTTTTAAATTAGTACCCCGGACAGGATTCGAACCTGTGACCCACAGCTTAGAAGGCTGTTGCTCTATCCAGCTGAGCTACCGGGGCAAAAAAATTTCCTAGTAAGACCCGGACGCGATGCAGACAGTTACCTACCAGTCTAATGCTGGGATCTACCGGGACATTAATTTAAATTTAATAAGAAATTATAGATAAGAAGTTACCAAGCAGAAGGTTTTCATCATTCAAAAAAAACAATGTAAAAACCCAAGAATTTTCTCGTCGGGCATCCGACGAGAAAATTCTTGACACTTACCGACGAGAAGTTGTACACTCTCCGTCGAGAGGCATAGAGATTTCTCTCTATCCACTACCAAAAACAAACCAAAACTAACAATGGAGGTCTTAAAT
>CAZCHA010000062.1:0-7694 GCA_964498175.1 uncultured bacterium | reverse complement strand
GAAGTTTTAACAGATAATGAATTATTAGAAATAAGATATAGTGGAAAGCCCGCAGCTTTTTTAAGAGCCTTCAAAGCAGGATATTTTGCCATACTTTATAATTTTATTGTTATGGGTTGGGTTATCAATGCCATGGCTTCGGTGATGGCTGTTATGCTGAATATGGATAAATGGACTGCTGTTTGGATTTGTGTAATTATTGCCCTTATTTATGCAATTCTATCAGGGTTCTGGGGCGTGGTTGTTACAGATTTGGTTCAATTTTGTATTGCCATGTTCGGCTCTATCGCCTTGGCAATTATTGCGGTGAATCATGTGGGTGGCATGGAAACGCTCCTTGAAAAATTGTCCGGACTTCTTGGGTCTGATGCGATTCATGAAAATACATTGAAATTTATACCGCCTGTCCCGGATGCCAACGTAACAACATCCGCATTTTGGGAATCGCCATTTTCAAAATTTTTAATCTTTATTAGCGTTATGTGGTGGAGTCATCACGGAACGGACGGCGGTGGATACATCATCCAGCGCATGTCATCAGCGAAAAATGAACGGCACGCACTCCTGGCAACATTATGGTTTAATTTGGCTCATTATGCACTCCGTGTTTGGCCCTGGATCATCGTGGCCGTTGTATCCATTGTGATGTTTCCTATGATCCCGGAATCCTATTCTGAATTGGGTGTGAAGGCGGGCTATCCTTTGGTCATGAATACACTCCTTGGACCGGGAATGAAAGGTATACTTATTGTCTCCTTCTTAGCAGCGTTCATGTCCACTATTGACACCCATCTCAATTGGGGATCTTCCTATATGATTAATGATATTTATAAACGATTTTTTAAACCGGATGAATCAGAAAAACACTATGTATTCGTAGGGAAAATATTTACCATTATTCTGATGGTACTTGCTGCATTCACCGCCTTAAAAATGCAAAGTATTTCTAAAGCATGGGAATTCATTTTTTCAATGGGCGCCGGAATTGGACTGGTTCTCATCCTCCGCTGGTTTTGGTGGCGTATAAACGCCTGGAGTGAGATCACGGCACTTGCTACATCAATCTTGGTCACCATATCTTTAGAAGTTTTAGCCTGGAGCCAAACAATTGCAGCAGGAGATACGTATGAATTATTTGGAACATCGCCCATCCTTTTTGGCATTTCATTACAGGTTCATCATAAACTAATGATTATTGTGCCATTGGCAATTATTGCCTGGTTAACTGCTACATTTTTAACTGACTCTGAACCTGTTGATAAGCTAAAAGAATTTTATAATCGTGTTCAGCCTGGCGGATGGTGGGAGCCAATCACTGCTGGTTACACCCATACACTTCAGCCCGTAAGTGATGGATTTTTCATGCAATGGATCGCCGGAATCCTTATGATTTATGGCTTCACATTTGGGATCGGGAATTTAATTTTCCAAAATTATAGTCTATCTGTAATTTTATTTGGCTGTGCAGGGATTGGATCTTACCTAGTATGGAACAGAAGTTTATCAAAACTAAGCTAAACACACAAATCACAACGTTCTTAAACGAGAAGTTATTAGTGAACTTCGTGATTAAATAAAATTGTGTTAGTATAAAAATGTCAGAACCAAGACGAATATATTCCATTGATATTTTTCGGGGCATGACCATCGCCCTTATGATTCTAGTAAATAATCCCGGAAGTTGGGGACATGTATATGCTCCCCTGCTTCATGCCAAATGGCATGGCTGTACGTTGACAGATCTGGTATTTCCATTTTTTCTATTTCTCGTGGGTGCATCCATGCGATTCGCATTTGTGAAATGGCACTATTATCCATCTCCTAAGTTTTATAAACACATTTTCTGGCGAACATTTTCTATCTTTATGGCTGGTTGGTTCATTCATGCCTACCCTTTCATTGTACAGGATTGGGACTGGTCTTCTTTCCGTTACTTTGGTGTTCTACAAAGGATCGCCATCGCCTATGGCATCAGTGCCCTGCTCATCATTCGCTATGACTTCAAACAACTTTTACCCATCATTTCAGGCATTCTTATTTTTTACTGGGGATTGCTCTGGCTGGGGGGAACCGGCGACCCTTACGGACTTGAAGAAAATTTGGTTCGAAAAGTGGATATATTTCTTTTTGGTGAAAAACATCTTTATGGCGGATTTGGGATACCCTTTGACCCGGAAGGATTATTAAGTGCAATACCATCGGTAGGGACAGTCCTGATTGGCTACTTAATGGGTGGCATGCTACACACTACAAAGAATTATACTGATTGTGCAAAACGCATGGCCATCTTCGGTTTTGGTCTCATTGTTGTCGGATGGGTTTGGGGTCTTATTTTTCCCATCAATAAAGCGATCTGGACCAGTTCTTATGTTTTATTTACAGGGGGCATTGCTGCCTTGGTGTTATCTGGACTTACCTGGCTCATTGATATCAAACTCTGGAAAAAGCCATTCTGGGTTTTTGAAGTGTTTGGCACCAATTCCATTTTTCTATTTGTGGCATCAGGCTTATGGGCAAAAACAATTCTTTATATTAAAAGAGACCTTAATGGAGAAATGGTTAGTGCTTATAATTATTTGTACAAAACAATTTTTGTTCCTTTCGCTGGAAACTTGAATGGGTCTCTCCTTTTCGCCTTAACCCATGTTTTGGGCTTTTGGCTTATGCTCTATTGGATGTATCGCAAAAAGATTCAAATCAAATTGTAAAATGAGATTCTTTTTCCTTTTTATATTATTTATCAGTTTTAGTCTTTCAATCGATTCCCCATACGTTATTGTTTTAGGTATCGCTCAAGATGGTGGTTCGCCCCAAAGTGGATGTGAAAAATCCTGCTGCAAGGATCTATGGAATAGTGATGAAAAAGAAAGGGTTTCCTGTATTGGTATTGTAGACCCAAAATCTGGAAAGAGTTGGATAATTGATGCCACACCAGATTTCTCGGAACAATATCGCATTATCACGAAAGAAAATCATACCGAATTAGCAGGGATTTTTCTCACTCATGCCCATATGGGACATTATACAGGATTGCTACATTTGGGAAGGGAAGTAATGGGCGCAAAAGATATTCCTGTTTTTGTCATGCCAAAAATGAAAAAATTCTTAGAATCCAATGGACCATGGAATCAATTGATTTCTCTGAACAATATCAAGATTCAACTCATGAGAAATGATAAAGAAATCAAATTGGCAGATGGGTTATTCATTGAACCATTTTTGGTTCCCCACCGGGATGAATATTCAGAAACCGTGGGCTACAAAATCCTAGGCGTAAATAAATCGGTATTATTTATTCCGGATATTGATAAATGGGAAAAATGGGATCAGGATATTTTTCAAGTAATCCAACATATAGATATTGCACTTTTGGATGGTACATTTTACTCTCAAGGTGAACTACCCAATCGTGATATGAGTGAAATCCCCCACCCTTTCATCGTGGAATCTATGGAGGTACTTTATCACTTGAATACTCCCAATAGGAATAAAGTTCACTTTATTCATTTTAATCATTCCAATCCAGCTATAAAAAACGGGACTGCTTCTAAATTGATTCGCTCAGATCGCTTTAATGTAGCAAGAGAAGGAATGATTTTCCCATTGTAGGAGAGTGTATCATTCTTAGGTTATTGAGAAATTTGATTAATAAATTATAAGAATAAATGAAAAAAGTATTTATCACAGGCGCATCCTCCGGAATTGGTAAAGCATTGGCACTGGCCTATGCAAAACACGGCTATTCTGTTGGACTTACTGCTCGTCGAGAAGATATTCTCCAAGATGTTGCCAAGGCATGTGAAAAACTAGGTGGATCACCCTTCGTCTATCAATTGGATGTACAGGATGCAGAAAAATGTAAATCTGTTGCAGAACAATTCATGGCAGATGCAGGAAGCATTGATATTGCCATTGCAAACGCTGGTATTGGTGGTGATGATGGACTTTTCTCTGCTGATAGTAACCAGATCAATACCATATTAAATACAAATATCTTGGGAGTAACCAATACCCTTATTCCCTTTATCCCAGCCATGAAAGCCCAAAACAGCGGTGCATTAGTGTGTATTAGTTCTGTGGCCAGCTTTATGCCTTTACCTCATCATGGTGGCTATTCTTCATCCAAAATTGCCATTCGAATGATTTTTGATTCCTGGCGACCTACACTACAGAAATACACGATTAAAACCATATCCATTTGCCCAGGTTTCGTTGATACACCGATTGTGAAAGGCCTAGCAAGACGATTTCCTATGAAATCGGCGGATGAAGCCGCATCTCGGTTTGTGGATGTGATCAATCATGGATACTCAACCTATGTATATCCTTGGCCCTATAAAATACTCATTTGGATTGTTCGGCTGACCCCTGAACGATTTTACAATTGGCTCATAAAAAAAATGTTTTCTAAACCCATTAACTAAAAATTGAATAAATTAGATATATGAAAACAAAAACAATTTCTTTCGATCAACCAGGTATTCTAACACTTGATGATAAAACTGCCAGTATTTTTGCTATCATACTTGGCTCTCTCCTAATTGCTATCTTAGCCCAGGTCTCTATTCCTGTCCCATTCAGTCCAATTCCAATTACAGGGCAAACAATCGGCGTTGTACTTGTGGGTGGATTTTTAGGCGCTCGCCGTGGAGCAATGGCTGTGGTGACTTATCTTATGGAGGGTGCTATTGGGCTTCCCGTTTTCGCCCAGATGAAAGCAGGGGCTCATGTGTTGGTAGGACCCACTGCCGGATATCTTTGGGGATTTATATTTGCTGCTTTTCTGATCGGATATTTGGCTGAAAATGGATATACCACAAAACCTGTATCCAGCTTTTTATCCTGTCTCGTGGCAACAACATTAATACTCATATTGGGTACACTTTATCTATCTGCATTTAAAGTCGGATTCAATGAAGCACTAATCATGGGGTTCTACCCATTTTTAGTTGGTGGTATGGTTAAATCTGCTATTTGTGCAGGGTTGATTACAGGAATTCGAAAGATTTCTTAATCTAATCGACTCCTTTGTAAGCCCCAATCAAAAGATCAACATTATTTGTATTTATTGATCGTCTCCCGTAAAATATGGGAAATATTAAAGTAGAGTTATAAAGCTGATTCTATCTTTTTCGCCATGTCTATACATGCAGTTGTAACACCACTTTGATCATGTGATGTAAATGCAACATCTATCTTGCACCAGCCCACTACCATATCAGGATGATGGTTTTTTTCCTCTGCTATTTCAGCTAATCGATTGATAAAAGCGATGCTGTCCATGTAGCAGTCAAAGGTCATCGTTTTTCGAATAGCATTATTTTTGAATTCCCACCCATCCAATCTTGTTAATGCATTTAAAATCTCTTGTTCAGACAGTTTACTCATGGAGTTGCCTCTTGCAATTGATTTACTTTTTTTAATTCGAATCGAACCCAGTTTATTGCAATGACGAACGCAATTGTGGCGGATATCATGATGGCATACCAATTCCATTCAACCGGTTTATTGAGTACAAAACTGAAATAAAGTGCCAAGGGTGCACTAATGCCAATGACACGAATAGTTGTAATAACCAATACTGGTATTCCTTTTCCTAAGCCTTGCATCACTCTTCCTGAGGTAATGGCAATAGCCACCAATGGATAAATCAAACACACCAACCGCAAAAATCCCACAGACACATTAATTATTTCTCTGTCATTTGTGAACCATCCTGAGAATAATTCGGCAAAATAATACACGAATGCAGATGAAATGAGTGTAATGAAAAAAGCTCGAGAAATACCGTACTTCACAATAAAGTTTAATTCTTTCAATTTTTTAGCTCCGTAAAACATTCCTACAAGCGTTGTCATTCCTCCGGCAATGGCAAAGATGGGTAGGAAAATGAGCATATCCAATCGTCCTGCAACTTGGTACGCTGCCACTGTCTGAGAAGAATAATGGATTAAGATCTTATTAAAAACGCCCTGGCCTATAGCCATAATAATCATGGACATTGACGCAGGCAGCCCTACTTTTACAATATCCCATAAAATGGCTTTGGATGGTTCAAAATCTTTCAATCGAAATGTGATATAAGCGTGTTCCTTTACAAACAACATGTAAACAAAAATGATAAATACAATTAATTGACACACAATTGTTGCCATTGCGGCACCTTTCACACCCATTCCGAGACCAATACCACCGAAATTCTGCAATTCAAAAATAAAGATGGGATCCAAAATAATATTCAGGATCGTTCCAAAACCTGCTACCATCATAGGGAATTTCATATCACCTTCTCCCGCTAGAATTGAACGAAAGAAACCTGAAAAAATCATAAAAGGTAATCCAATTATAATGATATAAAGGTAATCCCATCCTAGAACCAGTATTTCTCCTTCTGCACCTAGAGCACCCAGTATTTTTTTTCCAAATAATAAACCTGCGGAGGTAAAAATAAGTGCAATAGCTGCTGCTAGTGCTAAAGCATGTTCCGCACTGTTATCTGCATTTTCTTTATTGTTTTCGCCTATGTATCTAGCAATCGAAGCAGTCACACCTGATCCCAATCCCATGGTAAGCCCTAGCATGAGAAAAAAGATTGGCATATTGAAAGCAACGCCTGCAATGGCATTACCACCCAAACGTCCGATGAACATCATATCTACGATGTTATAAAGTGTATGAATCCCCATACCAAACATGATAGGAATTGCCAAGGTCCAAAGTGCTTTTGAAGGGTTATCTATAAAGGAATCGAGACGGGATTTAGAATTAGAATTTATTTCCACAAGCCTTGAATTTACAGGGATAAACTTGATGGTCTAAGAACGAAGAATTATATTTTTATGTGAAACTGAAATGCCTACTTAAAGAATAATTAATCGTAGTCTTTATTTTAGGCCGTAGACATGCCATCTATTAGCTGTTGATCTTATCTTTTTCTTAGTCTAATAGCTCACTGCATCAGCATGGGTTTTTTCCATGCTTTCACCCTTTCCGCTTATTGCCCATTCGCTGAACACATCTGTTGCATTTCTCAATATTAATCTTTTAGAAATATTAACGGGTATAACTTGTTTATTTTGAATAAATTTCTTCTTTACGGTAATAATTCAATACACCGGATGCTGCAATGCCAATCGCAATAAAATAAAGAATGCCTGCTATCTCATCCGGGATGTTGAAATAAGAATAAATCAGCAATATAACCAAGGCGGCAATTCCCATCCAAAAGAACATGACTCCAAACTTTTTCAAGGGCGCTACCATTAGATGTGTGTGGACCAAATTAGAAAATAGTAGAATAATAGAAATCCCAAGCAGATAATAACAAAAACCTTGAAAACATATTTTTTCATAGGTTACTCGGTTAGATCAGCAACCATCAAAAGATCCATAACTGAATGCTTATCATCATAATCCCAATCACCAGCCCACCACTGAAATTCTGTTAAATCATTCTCAATTAAAATTGACTCCATTAACATATTCATATCTTCAAGGGTTATTAAACCATCACTATTCATATCTCCTTTGGGACTGATCCTTTGATAATCAAGGATAACTGTAAATCCAGCTAGGAGACATGCCACTGCAACTTCTGAATGCCCTCCTGATTCTTCCGAAAAAAGCTCCAGGTTAACATCAGTTGCCCCATTGTCTACAAATGTATCATATGCTACCTGAGCATTCTCGTAGGG
>CAZCHA010000061.1:0-7813 GCA_964498175.1 uncultured bacterium | reverse complement strand
GAAAAATGCGAAAAATGTTGGTAAATATCTGAAATCATTATTAAATGAATTAAAACAAAAATATTCCATGATTGGCGATGTGAGAGGGCATGGATTATTCCTAGGAATAGAATTGGTTCGCGATCTAAAATCTTTAGACCCAGCGGATAAAGAAGCCGACCAAATTGTGAATATTATGAAAGAAAAAGGAATCCTGATCGGCACCGATGGGCCGGATCACAATATATTAAAAATAAAACCGCCGTTAGTTTTTGACCGAGAAAATGCTCTTTTTTTGTCCGAAACATTGGATGAAATTCTATCTTAGGATAAGGACAGATTATACACATGAATAAACCAATATTAGTTGGGGGATTGCTCATAATTTTTATTATTGCAATGATTATTTTGAATAAAGAAGCAGATATGAAAGTGGAAAAATACTGGGAGAATCCTACCGTTTTTCAGGTAAACCGGGAGGAGCCCCGTGCTCACTTTTTTCCATTTGAGTCGGAAGAGTTGGCTTTTGAAAATGATCCAGCAAAGTCAAAATATTTTCAATCCCTAAACGGGACATGGAAATTCCATTTTGCAAAAAATCCTGACAAAAAACCAAAAAGGTTTTATCAAATAAGTTACAGTGTTAAAGACTGGGATGATATTGTTGTACCCGGGCATTGGGAAATGCAGGGCTATTCAGTCCCCATTTATCTCGATGAAGAGTATCCCTTTAAACCAGATCCGCCAAAAGTCCCATTTCATTATAATGCTGTAGGTTCATATGTAAAAATGTTTGAAATAGATGAAACGTGGAATGATAGGGATATTTTTATTCGTTTCGGTGGCGTTCGTTCTGCTTTTTATGTTTGGTTAAATGGGAATATTATTGGATACAGCCAAGGGTCAAAAACGCCAGCAGAATTCAATATCACTGGATTAGTCCAGAATGGCGAAAATAAGCTTGCTGTGGAAGTTTACCGATTTTCGGATGGCTCCTTTATAGAGGGGCAAGACACATGGCGGGTCAGCGGATTAGAAAGAGATGTTTACCTATATGCTGCACCCAAAACACGCATTTCAGATTTCTTTGTTTATGCAGATCTGAATGAAGATGGCCGTTCTGCCAATTTTTCTGTCAAGCTTGATCTAATTAATCCAGAACGATTTACTGGTAAATATAAAATAGATGCTGTCTTGAAAGGGAAACGTGTTCTTTATAAGAAGAATTACACCGTAGCTATCGATTCAATAAATTCAGTTGAATTTCAGGCAACTTTTTCCAAAGTGAAACCTTGGTCTGCCGAAACACCTTACCTTTATGATTTAAAATTTATACTCACTGACCCTCATGGGAATTTGGTGGAATCTTTTACACAAAAAGTGGGATTTAAACGGGTCGAAGTGAAAAATGGAAATTTATTGGTAAACGGAAAAGCTGTCATGTTCCGTGGCGTCAATCGCCATGAATGGGATCCGGTTGTTGGGCGCTCTATCACAGAAGAAACCATGATTCGTGATATCCAACTCATGAAGCAGTATAATATCAATGCCGTTCGAACAAGTCATTATCCAAATCAGGAACGATGGTACGAACTCTGCAATGAATACGGATTGTATGTAATTGATGAAGCTAATATTGAATCACATGGCATGCAGTTTCACAAGGAGAGTTATGGATTTATTGCCAACGATCCAGATTGGACTGCCCAATGGATTGATCGTGGAAAACGAATGGTAGAACGGGACAAAAATCAGCCGTCAATTATTGCCTGGTCTATGGGCAATGAAGCAGGGGATGGAGAAAATTTTGTGAAATTATACGATTGGATCAAATCACGGGATAAATCCCGGCCCGTAGTTTACCAGCCAGCCTGGTATGAGCGCCATACGGATGTGGTTTTCCCCATGTACAAATCCATTGAATTCATTTCAGAATACGCAGAAAAGAAAACGGACAAGCCACTCATCCTTTGTGAATTTGCACACGCCATGGGAAATAGTGTAGGTAATCTCCAGGACTATTGGGACACTTTTGAAAAATATGAAGCACTTCAAGGTGGCTTTATTTGGGATTGGGTAGATCAAACAATTTTGAAAACAGATGAAAATGGGACAGAATATTGGGCTTATGGTGGTGATTTCGGAAATGAGTTTCCTGAAAATGATTCAAACTTTTGTGCTAATGGATTGGTGGCAGCAGACCGATCATTAAATCCCCATATCCTTGAAGTAAAAAAAGTATATCAACCGGTGAAATTCACCGATATCTCAAATAAATCATCTATTACAAAAATTGAAATAAAAAACCGATATGATTTTATTGATTTAACTCATTTAGATTTTTCGTGGGTGATTGAAGAAGATGGAAAGCAAATTCAAAAAGGTAACTTGGGAAAAATAAAATTGACACCTGGGGAAACAGATAATTTCAAATTCAACCATCAATCAATATTACCCAAGGCTGGGTCAGAATATTTTCTTACAATTCGAGCGAATACAAATTCAAGGTCAACAATGATTCCAAAAGGTCATTTAGTTGCGTGGGGGCAATTCAAATTGCAGATTGAAAATACCATTATGCCTTTCCCGGGTAACAAATATCCTGAATTAGCAATGACAGAAAAGGATAAGTTGGTTGAAATATCTGGCGCTGAATTCAAAATCACATTTGATCGCGAAAAAGGAAATTTGTCCCAATATCATTATAAAGGAATTGACTTTTTAAAACATAGCCTGCAATCTAATTTTTGGCGGGCGCCCAATGATAATGATCTCGGAAATTCCATGCAAAAACGAACAGGCATTTGGCGAAATGCCAATACGGAATTGGAGACCACAGAGTTCAAAAATCTTATTAACAATAATGTGGCACAAATTCAGGTTCTATCTTCCCATGATACTACAGGGACAGATTTGGAAACAAACTATTTTGTGTATGGAAATGGTGCTGTGAAAGTAACCCATAAAATAATAAAAACGAAGTCGGGTAATCCGGAGATTCCAAGATTTGGATTAAAAATGTCATTAACAGGAGATTTCACTGAACTGAGCTGGTTTGGCCGTGGGCCTCATGAATCCTACTGGGATAAAAAAACTTCTGCTGCAATTGGGCTTTATAATGGATCTGTTTGGGATCAAACTTTTCAATATGTTCGCCCCCAGGAAACAGGAAATAAAACAGATGTAAGATGGATGGCTGTATCCAATGGAAAAATTGGGCTAATGGCAAAAGGCGATCCTACTTTTGATGGTAGTGTACACCAATATCCTTACAAAGACCTGGATCATGTTCGTCATGGACAAAAACATGGAAAACTGGATATCCAGCCCAAGGACCAAATCGATTGGCTAATTGATTATAAACAGATGGGAGTGGGCGGTGATAATAGTTGGGGGGCCCGACCACATGATGAGTACACACTTCATCCAAAATCTTATTTTTTCTCTTTTATGTTGATTCCATTTGAATCAACGGATGACTTAACAAAACTTTCAAAATTAGAGGTGAAATAAGTGAACACAATTTCAATCATTTCATTCATTGTGGCGACAGGTGCTGTCGCCTTTTTTACAATTAGAATTGTACAGGGGATGAAAAAATCTGACAATGCCACAGAAGAATATTTTACAGGTGGAAGAGCATTGGCATGGCCAGTTGTAGCGGGCTCACTTCTTCTTACAAATTTATCCACGGAACAATTGGTTGGACTTAATGGTGCTGTTTTTGGAGATAAAGCATTGGTAGGTATCGCTTGGGAAGCGTTGGCAGCCTTTGCCATGATTGCCACAGCACTCATTTTTTTACCAAAATATTTAGCCAGTGGATTTACCACCACACCGGCATTTCTTGAAAAGCGTTTTGATAAAACTACCCGTTCCATGGTGTCCGGATTATTCCTATTTGGTTATGTGACTGTTCTACTTCCAGTTGTTCTTTACACAGGCTCCCTGGCAATGATTGGAATGTTTGATTTGAATATTCCTCTTTGGCTTGTTGTGGCAACAATTGGGTCTCTTGGGAGTGCATATGCTATTTTTGGCGGATTGAAATCTGTGGCTGTCAGTGATACCATCAATGGCGTTGGACTTTTGGTTGGTGGCTTAGCAATTCCAGTATTAGCTTTAGTTGCTTTAGGTGATGGCTCATTCTTCCTAGGATTGAGAACATTATTTAATACAAATCCTGAATATCTTGCTGTCATTACTCAAACCAATGTGGATGGAAATGTGGTATCGGTTCCATGGCCAACCTTATTAACCGGGATGATGTTTATCCAGGTCTTTTATTGGTCCACGAACCAGGTGATTGTTCAGCGAGCCATGGCGGCGAAGAGTTTGGCCGAAGGTCAAAAAGGTGTTTTGTTTGCATCTGCCATGAAATTGGTAGGACCACTTATGCTTTGTTTGCCGGGAATTATTGCACTCCATATGACCGATCTTACAATTGATAAACAAGATCAAGTCTATGGAGCAATTGTTCGTCACGTCCTGCCTGACTGGTCACTAGGATTATTTGCAGCTGTTTTGATGGGTTCTATTTTAAGTTCCTTCAACAGTGCCTTGAATAGTGCTTCTACTTTGTTTTCCCTACAGTTTTATAACGGTTACATTAATAAAAATGCATCAGGAGAACAGATTGTAAAAATTGGAAAATATTTTGGCATTGGACTAGCAGTTGCATCCATTATGATTGCACCAATACTAGCCCAGATGCAGTCTATTTTTGAATATCTCCAAAAAGTAAATGGTTTATACAGTGTTCCTATCATTGGAATTTTTATGTTGGGGATTGGCACAAAACATGTCCCAGCCATCGCAGCCAAAATTGGAATGATTGTAGGTATGGCATTTTATGCATTTTTCACTTTTGTGAATATTAAAGATGTTCCAGTATTTTTTGCCAATGGTGATGGGGATCTTCATTGGCTTCATGGATATTTTATTAGTTTTATTTCATCAGTTGTTGTGATGTTGGTCATTGGTTACATAAAACCAAAATCTGTTGAGGAAATCGCTATAAGTGATCAGCGGGTTCCAGCACCAGTTGATATGACGCCGTGGCACCAAGCTAAGAATGCTTCCTATGCCATCATGGGAACCACGGTTTTAATGTATTTGGTTTTGACTTGGGCTTCAGCTTAAGAAATGTATAAATATTGCAATGATTTAAAAGTGGTTCCAATAATTATTAGTCGCTTTATTTCTTTTACCTCATTGAATAATTTTTTTCAAAACACATGATTATCAATTTTAATAAAAGAGGAAGGAAAATTTTTTTATACCTTTTAATTTTTTTATCAATTGGTTTCGCTCAACAATCTAGTCACCAATATATTGAATATCAGCGAATCCAAAATAGGCTCCAACAAGGATGGAATACCTGGAATACATCCAGTGTTTTACAGCAAGTATTACTCCCACAAGGGTTTGCCATCAACCTTGCTTTCAAACAGCATTACTTTTTAGAAGAACAATATCTTTCAAGCGCTCTAATTGGTCGACGGGGAGATTTTTCAGAAACGGTTCGCCCCGGTCCCCATGCTTATGATGGGAGTTACACACAGTTGGAAATCCAATGGGAAGGTCTGGATGCAAGAATTGAAACCGCACATGCTGGAAAAGATTTGGTTATTTTAATTTCTCCAAACTCAATTCCTCATGATCGTATGAAAGTCATTATTGAATCTGGAATGCTGTGGAATCGCCAGGGAAACCTTTCTCGTAAAATTAATCAATTGAAAGCAGTCTGTCCCGGAAAAACCATCAAAGTATTTACCACTTCAGCGCCGGTGGATAATGACCCGTATATTGATGTTAAAACGCCTTATCTCGCTGTTTGGTTGGATGGGGAGATAGGTATCTCCACTGGAAAAAAACGAACACTTTTAGATATAAAAAAAGCAATTGAAATCCAAAAAGTTAGTCTTCAATCAGAAGCAGAAAAATTTGGTGAATTGGCAGAAGCCTACATTGCAGTCCAGGCTGGTATTGCATGGAATCTCATTTATGAACCTAAGTTTGATCGTGTTGTTTCCACTGTCGGTCGGTTGTGGAATGAAGAATATGGTGGCTTCTGCACATTCGGTTGGGATAATTTTTTCCTGGCTTATATGACAGGACTTGCCAGCCGAGATCTTGCTTTTGCGAATGTGATCGAACATCTCCGTGGCAAAACAAAACAGGGATTTATTCCTAATGATAATCGCGGAAACGGAAGTAAATCATTTGATCGATCACAACCACCGGTGGGTGGCATCATGGTCAAGGAAGTTTACAAAACTTATCCTGAAGACTGGTTTTTGGAGACTACGTTTGATGACCTTTTGGCCTGGAATCGCTGGTGGCATCGGTCTAGGAATAACGAGGGATTGTTGAGCTATGGTTCATCGCCTGCAGATAATCCATTTAATGAACCTGTATTCGAAACAAAAACGGCTGCCGGATATGAATCGGGCATGGATGATTCGCCCATGTACATAGGTGTGCCGTTTAACAAAAAGAAACACACTTTAGAACTGCAGGATGTCGGGCTCACCAGTTTATATATTGCTGATTGTAGAGCACTGGCGGAAATGGCAGAAATTCTTAAACGCAAAAAAGAACAAAAAGAATTAGAGAGTCGAGCAAAACAGTACGCCCTTAATATGGAAGAATTGTGGAGTCCAGAATTTGGCGCATACCTAAATTATCGAACTGATGTGGATTCGCTCTCAACCCGGGTTTCCCCTACCTTATTTTATCCGCTCATGGCAAAAGTTGGAAATGATGAAAAAAACAAAATAATTATGGAACATTTCTATAACCCTGAAGAATTTTATGGAGAATGGATGTTACCTTCCACAACTCGGAATGATCCAACATTTTCACGACAGCGTTATTGGAAAGGTGCCATTTGGCCACCACTGAATTTTCTCACTTATTTAAGTCTTCGACAGGCAGGCTACACCGATGCTGCCAGCGAGTTATCGGAAAAATCATTGAAACTTATTATGACTGAATGGAAACGAAAAGGTTATGTAAGTGAGAATTATTCAGCTATTACCGGAACAGGCGATGATTCAAGATTATCATCTGACAGGTTCCATTCCTGGGGGGCATTATTTGGAATAATGTCCTTTATTGAAAATGGGTATCTTCCGCAAATAGAAACACCAATGAAGTAGGATTTCATGAAGTCCTTTGGGTTAATATTGATATCTGTTATGTCACTTATCGCTAGGGATTATGAACCAAATTGGGAATCCCTGGATTCCCGTCCTACGCCCCAATGGTATAAAGATGCTAAATTTGGGATCTTTATTCACTGGGGGCTCTATTCTGTGCCTGCTTATGGACCAAGGGGGAGTTATGCAGAATGGTACCTCAATGGATTAAAGTCAGGCGACAGCACACGTCTAAAATATCACGAAGAAAATTATGGGAAAGATTTTCCATATAGGGATTTCATTAAATTATTCAAACCGGAAAAATATGAGCCCGAAAAATGGGCAGAATTGTTTAAGGAATCCGGAGCGAAATATGTGGTGCTTACCTCCAAGCATCATGATGGATTTTGTCTTTGGCCTAGTAAAGAAAGTGATGGCTATAATTCTGTGGATGGTGCTGCGAGAAGAGACCTCTTAGGGGACTTAAATACAGCTGTGAAAAAATCCGGGCTCAAATCTGGGTTCTATTATTCCTTATACGAATGGGATCACCAAGATTATCCTGGTAATGTACCAAAATATGTAAATGACCACATGTTGCCCCAATTCAAAGATGTAGTTCAGCGTTACAAACCTTCTATTATTTTTTCCGATGGTGAATGGGACCGGGACAGCAAGGAATGGCGGAG
>CAZCHA010000060.1:0-7894 GCA_964498175.1 uncultured bacterium | reverse complement strand
AATCTTGAGCTTCAAAAGTGATATTTCCAAAATCAAACATTTCAAATTTTTCAGCCAAAGATAATACAGGGTCGACTCCTTCATGAACACCTATAATGTAAATCTGTTCATTCAAGATTTTGACCTGAACTCTTGGATAAAGAAAACGGTCCCTGTAAGAACCATCCAACATAGGAATTATTGATTCATCAGGATATTGACGCATAAAAACGCCTTTCACTTGATATGGTGTTTTCCGGACCGGTTTGTCGGTAATAACTCTAACTACAACTGATTTTATATTTGGAAAAGTATCACTCATAATACTTATAATTTATCCGGAAGTTTATTGGCTCATTGTATCCAAGAATTCGGCATTAGATTTGGTTCTTTTCATACGATCCTGCATAAACTCCATGGCTTCTAATACCTTCATGTCATTTAGCAATTTGCGTAGAATCCACATTCTACCCAATGACTTACGATCTAAGAGGAGTTCCTCTTTCCGTGTGCCTGAACGAATAATATCAAATGCGGGGTACATTCTACGATCGCTTAGTTTACGATCCAGAACTAATTCCATATTTCCAGTCCCTTTGAATTCCTCAAAAATGACTTCGTCCGCTCGACTGCCGGTGTCAATCAAGGCTGTTGAAATAATTGTTAGGCTACCGCCTTCTTCTGTGTTCCTTGCAGCACCAAAAAATTGCTTTGGTTTTTTCAGAGCATTGAAATCTACACCGCCTGATAATATTTTCCCGCTATGGGGAATCACTGCATTGTGTGCTCGTGCAAGTCGAGTAATACTATCTAATAATATTACAACATCACTTCCGAATTCTACCATACGTTTTGCTTTTTGTAAAACCATGTCGGCGACAGAGACATGGCGTTCCGGAGGTTCATCGAAGGTTGAACCAATAACTTCAGCATCCACATTTCGTTTCATATCCGTTACTTCCTCAGGCCGTTCATCAATGAGCAAAACGATCCGTTTTGTTTCGGGATGATTTTTGCTAATTGCATTTGCCATTTTTTGCAGTAGAACTGTTTTTCCAGTTTTAGGCTGTGCAACAATAAGTCCACGCTGTCCCTTGCCAACGGGAGCAATTAAATCCATAATCCGCATAGAAAGGTCTTTGGCATCAACTTCCAAGTTGAATTTGTCTTCTGGATAAAGCGGTGTGAAATTGTCAAAAAGAATGATTTCCTTCAGTTTTTCAACCAATTCTTCATTCACAGTTTCTACTTTTAATAAAGCATAATATCGTTCTTTTGATTTAGGTGGTCGGATTTGTCCGGAAATTAAATGACCTGTTTTTAAACTAAATCTTTTTATTTGGGATGGGCTAACATATATATCATCTGGGCCTGGTAGATAATTGAAATCAGGAGAACGTAGAAAACCATACCCATCCTGCATAACCTCCAATACACCACGCGCAGATAGTGCGTCATCTTTTTTAGCTTGCGCCTCTAATATACGAACGGTTAGTTCTTGCTTATTGAGTCCGGACACGCCACCCTCAATATTAAGTTTTTGAGCTAATTCCGCAAGTTCACGAATCTGCAAGGATTGTAATTCATTAAGATCCATACAATAAAAACCTATTTAAATAATCTTTGAATATTTGAAATTATAAGTCCCCGGGGAAACATAGGGGAGATGAGAAGTTACACTAAATAACGCCTGAGTCAAAAGATATTTCAAATTCAGTAAAAACTTCTTCTGCAATATAGTGACTTCCAAATATAATCCCCACTCCCGAATCTGTAATCAATTCTTTAAGTTTGTATATTCCGGAGGAAACGGAGTCTACTGCCTCATTCTTAATACCATAAAATTCTAATTTCTCTGATAATTTTTCAGCACTCAGTAATATTCGATTTTTATCGGTCGTAACAAATAAAGTTGAGAACTGTCCGGTTAAGTTTTTTGCAAGATATTTGAATTCTTTGTCGCCTTTTAAACAAAATAATCCAATGATGGGCGCATCAACAAACATGCTTCTAATTGTTTTTAGAAAAAAAGCTAAACCATTTTCATTATGAGCCACATCGTAATATAGACGATCACCCAACTGTTGGATTCGCGCTGGCCAAGACACCTTTCTTAACCCATAATGAATTATTTTTTTTTGAAGTTCTGGCTCAAACTGGTTAATGCATTCTATTGCCAATCCTGCATTTAATGCCTGATGATCTCCAATTAGTGAAGTAAAATATTGATCATCTTTGTATTGAAAATTTGTTCCAGAAGTTGTGGCTGAAATATTTGAAAGAACGCCTAACTCTGTTACAGGTGCTTTTTCATATTTTGCTTTTTTTAACAGAATATTTTTTACTATTGGCATTTGTTCTGAAATAATTAATGGTACATTTCTTTTAATAATACCTGCTTTTTCATTTGCTATTTTTTCAATATCTTTTCCTAATATATTCATATGATCCATAGAAATATGAGAGATTACTGTAACTTCAGGTTCAATCACATTGGTGGAATCCAACCGACCACCCAATCCAGTTTCAATTACAGCCACGTCCACTTTTTTTCCCCTAAAATAATCAAAAGCCATGGCAGTAGTTGTTTCAAAAAAAGTGGGTTCAATTTCTTGAATAGCTGAATCCATTTTTTTCATGAATTTGATAATTTTTTTATCAGGAATTGGGTATCCATTTACTCGTATTCTTTCATTAAACCGAATCAAATGGGGTGATGTATAAAGTCCAACATTTTTGCCGGATGCATGGAGGATACTGGCAATCATGGCACAGGTGGATCCTTTACCATTCGTCCCAGCTACGTGGATCATTGTAAGGTCATCTTGCGGATTTCCTATAAAATCTAAAAGGCGAAAAGTGTGTTCTAATCCAAGTTTTATTCCAAGGCGTTGGAGATTAAAAAGTGTCTTTAAAAGAGCAGGAAACTCAGGAGATGTCAATGTGGGTGATTTCGCTGATATTTGAATTAACAAATCGTCCTGCAAGCGCCTCAAAGGAATCCCGGGAATCTGTAACATAGCAAGATATCTTACCCGTATTTACATTAGAAATTATATTATTTTGGGTCAATGTATAATTAACAGCCTTGGCGGTTGCTTCACCAGAATCAATAAGAGACACGTCTGACCCCAGTACTTGTCTCAAAATTGATTTTAGTAATGGATAATGTGTGCACCCTAAAATTAATGTATCAACATTTGATCGTGTGATAGGTTCTAAATAAGTGGTTGCTATAGCTGTTGGAACACTACCGGAAACCCAGCCTTCTTCAGCTAAAGGTACAAAGAGTGGACAAGCTTGGCTCACAACTGAAATTTGATCATTCGCTGCTCTAAGTCCCTCACCATATGCATCCGATTTAATTGTAGCCTTGGTCCCTAAAACACCAACCCGTTTATTTTTTGTAATAGAGATCGCAGATTGAATACCGGGTTCGATAACTCCTATAATGGGAAGATCAAATTTTGATTTAATATAATCAAGAGCCAATGATGAAGCAGTATTGCAGGCAACTACTATCATTTTAGAATTCTGATTAACCAACCATTGTGTGATCTCATTCGAAAATTCTTGAATTCGTATCTTGCTTTTATTACCATAGGGGACACGGGCTGTATCACCGACATATAAAAATGATTCATTCGGCAAGGATTTTGTTAATGCATCCACAACGGTAAGTCCGCCAATTCCAGAATCAAATACACCAATAGGTCTATTATCCATTTTTATTCCTCAGCCAACAATTTTTCACGGGAATATTTAAAATGTTTGATCCCCTCATATATTGCTTCAGCAATCATCTGTCTATACTCGCCCTGCTTCATTTTTTTCTCCTCTGAGGGGTTGGAAATAAATCCAACTTCTACTAACACATTTGGCATGGACGCACCATACAGGACATAAAACCCCGCTTGTTTTACACCACGATTTGGAGTTGTCAATTTTTTATCTAATTCCATTTGTATAATGGCTGCAAGATCCTCGCTTTCTTTTAAAAACATACTTTGCGCCATTGTTGCCAAGATCATTTTTTCACCACTAAGATCTTTATAATGGCTTACTTTTTCTTCATACTGAATTACTGAGTTTTCCCGAGATGCGACTTCAATGGCTTCATCACTTTTTGCCAGACTATACAAAAATGTGTCGAAACCTTGTACTTTTCGGTTATTGTTAGAATTAACATGAATACTTACAAACATCTTTCCATCCGCATCATTCGCCACTTTGGTCCGATTGACCAGAGGAACAAATACATCTTCATCTCGTGTATAAACAACTTTGATCCTTGTGTGTTTTTCTAAAAGTCGCCCGATTCTTTTGGTGATATCAAGTACAACATCCTTTTCTTTTGTGCCATATTTCCCTATGGAACCTGGATCCTTCCCGCCATGTCCCGCATCCAATACAACCGTGTCTAATCGTTGACTTTCTTTCACATTTTCTATTCGTTCATCTATTTTCCCAAGAGGCGTTCGAAGAGTTATCACAATTTGGTTAGGATCTAAACTTTGATCCAATTCATGACTAATGACTTGGGAACTAAGTTTAAAAGCAACTTGTGCGGTTTCACTAATTTGGTCAGATTCAATCCTGCTAATAACTCCACGAGTCAACCCTTTATTGATAGTTGTGGTATCCACCATTGCACCTGCAACTGTCAAATAGTACCACCCGTGCTTATTAATGAAAGAACTGATATTTCGCTCTGAAAATTGCTTACTCGTGTTCAATCGAATTATGGTTCCGTTAGATTTTACATCTATGTTGATGCCAGTGATATTAAAATGCATTACATCAATATCAAGAAATTCTTTCTTTCTATCAAAATTGATGCCAGGCAGCACTGTTGATTTTAAAATATCCAAAAATTCTCCCGCTGGAACATAAAGATCATGTGATTCTACTTTTGTAATCTGGGGCATTTGATATGGTCGATCATCGATCATGACAAAACTAGTATTTCCTGAAATTTTGATTTTCTTTCCTGCAATATATAAAACTAGTTTTTTTCGCTCAGCATTCTCATACAATTTTGAAGATAAGGATCGAGCTAGATCTTTAGCCGAAATATATAATTTCTTTGAATCTGAAAGTGATCTTATTTCAGATTCGGTCCCGGTACTCCGGTTAAAAACATGGATCTCGCCCATAAGAATATTTATGGTAAAAAGGAATAGTGTGATTCTGTTGAAAATCATCTGGATGAATTTATCTTATCAATCTGAACACAAACAACCAAATGACATCAAATTGAAACATTTATTTGCATGGCACCCCTAACAACTGGGGTTTCATCAAAATTCCATGCTTGCCACGCGGTCGAAACACGAAAATGAATCTCTGTACTAGGGCTGGTTTGGTATGATAAAATATTTCCTAAATAGTGACCATGTCGAGTGAAAACTTTGCTTTTCATTTCCCCGGGCAAGTTCACGTCCCAATAATATAGCCATGATAGACCCTCTATTTTTGTAGTCACCCAATACCATTTAATAGTCCAATGCCCTAAATAATGCTTACTTCTTAGCTGGATACCCCAGCTGGAAGGAGAATCATTTTGGCTATGTTTTTCTTGGAGTTGGAATTGGAATGAATTATTTATATTGTGTTTCCATTTGATGGTTGTTTTAATAGTAGAAATGGGGACGGAAGATAAATTATAATCATTATATCCATAATTTTTTGATGAGGCTTCCTGAATCTTGAGCTTTGTTTGAATCCATAATTTTGAGTTGAATTTTTGATCTAAGCTAATACCAGTTTCATGCCCGTCTCTTTTAAACTCCCCCTTTAATTTTTCCAACCTTCTAAATATATCAGAGTATACATTTACGTTGATTTTATCATATCGGAATCGAAGTTCCTGTAAAACACCTGTTTCTCCTAATTCTTTATTATTCCAATTGCGGAATGCGTTATCCCTTAATGCAAAATAATTATTGTCAATTTCTCTAAACACAATTCCATAATAAAATGAACCATGTTTTATCTTTCCCCCCATTATAATGGCATTTTTATTCTGAGACGTAAAAGCTAATTCAGAAAACAGAGTCAAATTTGAGATAGCGTAACTACTATAGACTGAGGACGTGAGATTGCTAAAATAACTATCAATATGATCTTGTCTCCAAGCCCCAGCACCCACCACAAACCCCACTATTCCATTTGGTATTATTGTTTCCCAATCAGCTACTCCAATTGTTTCTAAAATATTGTCGCGATTTTTAATTTGGTTTTCTGATACATGTAGACCAATATTCGAAATATTAACGTAATTGTTCTCTATAGAACCATCAATTTTTCTATGTGAGATTCCTGCCGAAAGTTGACCGCGGCCCATGGGCTGTTCCCATCCCAGTCCTCGATATGCCCAAGATTCATGACTTGATCTGAAGGGCTGGATCCCTCTTCCTCGACGCAAAATAGAATTGGTAGTTCCAAAATCCGATTTTACCGGCATCGACCTCCAACTGACCAATCCATGTCCAGCCAACATCTGGAAATTGCCTATGGTGTAATCATAGTCTTGTAATTTTGAATTTAAAAATATCGAATAATGATCAAGAATATCTAACTCCCCAGGATCTCTTTCGCCAAGAATTCCAATTCTAAATTGATCAAATTGAAAATCACCGAACCATTTATGTTGAATGCCATTCGTTCTATTAATTCTATGTATGGATGATCCGTGGATATTTACCTCTTTACTGCCAGTCCATAGCTCATTTAAAAGCATATTCAGACGTGGATACTGATCAAGGTTATGTAAATCACCCTGAATGGTCTTCTCTAAAGCATAATGCTCTTCATGACTTAAAAATGAAAGTTGGAATAAAAGAAGGGCAGATTGTGGAGTGAGTGAATGATGGAAAGCCTTGGCATTATTTAGAATGATAAGGTCTGATTCCGGCAGAGGGTTTTCCGGATCATATGCATCATATACATCATACTGTCCAAAAGAAACATTATGGAATATGAGTGTAACTAATCCCAGTCTGATAAGTGATAAAGCCAAGGTTCGCGTACGAAAGGCAACTAAATTCAATTCGAAATTCTTTCCAGTTTATACATCCTCCTGTTGTAAAAATATTAGGTGCCTGGATCTTACCTACTGCAATATCTATTTTGTCAAGTAATTTATAGATCATGCCAAAGCGAACACTGATTGGGAATTCAGTGTCCTGAACAAAAGAAGCTTGTCCGATTATTTTATCATTTGGTCTTACCAAAATGCCAGCTGATACTATTTGGGGAAGTTTTTCTTTGGATTGTCCAATCACAGGTCGATTTACATTTAAAAAGGACATCATTGTTTCTACATTGGCTCCCATAGCATATCTCACACTGACCTTTGATCCTATTGCCTGAGCTTGTCCATAATGTGAAATGCTTAATTGATACAAATTAAGGGAGATACCAAGTTGAACTAATTCTTTATAACTTTTTGCTCCTAAAATTGAAATCAGTGTTTCCTGATAGGTTGAATTTCCAAACTGGGATAGACCAAGACCAAGACTCAAATTCCGGAAACCCCCTCCAACTACAAATAGCGATTCCATAAGAGATCTTAAGCCAAATTTCCGGTTAATACTTCCTGCGCCAAATGGAGATCTATTAATGAGAAGAACTGTAGGATCAGATAATGCACCCAGAGAGTTCGGATAAATAGAAAATGGAAATGCCCCTACAGCATTTTGAAATGATGACAATGGTTCGGAGTCAAACGCTCCGTATATCTTATTAGAACAAAAAAATACCATACTGAAACACAATATGGTATGGCTTACATGGCTAGTGGATTGAAAGCTAGCCATGATATTTTAAAAAAATGCGCCCCGAACTAACGGGGCGCATCAGCGGAATTAATATTCGCGCTATTTCTTTTCGTACCACATAACGATTATCATCA
>CAZCHA010000059.1:0-7899 GCA_964498175.1 uncultured bacterium | reverse complement strand
ATGTTCTAACTGGACAAACTGTAGAAGTAGATAATTTCTTGGGATTTTATGATTCTTCTGTAAGTATTTTATTGGATTCTGTTGCCAGGCCTTTTATGGGTATGTTGGCGGTTGGGAATAGTAAATCAAAATACAGTCTCACCAATACTTTTCTAACTTTTAGTGAAAAACTTTTTAATTTTAATACAGCCCAAAATGGTGAACTCCGAGCAATAGTACCCATCAATGCCTGGGAGAATGTCCTTCCCATGGATGTATATCCCAATGCCCTGTATCGTGCCATCTTGGCTCAGGATATCGAAGAGATGGAACAATTAGGCATCTGGGAATGTGATGATGAAGATTTTGCCCTGTGCTCCTTTGCCTGTCCGAGTAAAATTGATGTTTGTGGTGTCATCCGCGATGGGTTGGGTTTGCTGGAAGCAGAAGGATAATTCATGAAGTGGCTTCGAAACATATTGGATAAAATGGCACCAACTTTTGAAAAGGATGGGAAACTGGAAAAATTCTATCCCATTTTTGAAGCAACAGACACTATTCTATTCAGCACGGATGAAAGGACTAAATCTGGCCCTCATATCCGCGATAGTGTTGATATAAAACGAGTTATGGTTCTTGTAGTCGTATCATTAATACCATGCTATATATTCGGTGCAATGAATGTGGGTTACCAAATGGCTTTGGCTAATGGACATACCACAACTTGGCAGCAAAACATCATCAACGGTGTATTGATAATTTTACCCATCATTGCTGTAACATTTGCATCTGGTGCTTTTTGGGAATTGCTATTTGCGGTAATTCGTAAGCACCCTGTAAATGAGGGATTCCTAGTAACGTGTGCATTGATTCCATTAGTGATGCCTCCTACTGTACCACTTTGGCAAGTTGCCGTTTCAACATCCTTTGGTATTGTGATAGGGAAGGAAATTTTTGGTGGTGTAGGAATGAATATTTTTAACCCTGCACTAGTGGCCAGGGCTTTCTTGTTTTTTTCATATCCTGCTAGAATCTCTGGAGATAAAGTTTGGATTTCCGGTCCTGATGGCTATTCCGGTGCAACTGCTTTGGCAGTCCCCGCTGCAGAACTAAATCAAGATGCAGTTACCTTATTAGATTCTGTGAACCAGTTTGATTTATCCTGGTTAAACTTGTTTATGGGATGGATTCCTGGTTCAATTGGTGAAACGAGTACCCTTATTGTTTTAATAGGTGCAATTTTTTTAGCCGTGATAGGCATTGCTTCATGGCGCGTAATGCTTGGTGCTATTTTGGGTTTAACAGGTATGGCAGGCTTAACCAATATCTTAGCAGAACTAACCGGTTCAACCAATACAATGCTGACCTTACCACCCCATTATCATTTGGTTATGGGTGGTTTTGCTTTTGGGGTTGCATTTATGGCAACTGAACCAGTTACTGGTACCCATACAAATAAGGGACGATGGATCTATGGAATTTTCATTGGGGCTCTTACAGTGATTATTCGTTCCATCAATCCTGCGTACCCGGAAGGGACCATGTTGGCGATTTTGCTCATGAATGCTTTTGCGCCGCTCATTGACTATTTTGTCATTCGTGGTAATATAAATAGAAGGCTGGCTCGGTATGCGCAGTAATACTTACACATTGGGATTCACCTCAGCCATCACTATTGTATTGGGATTCTTTCTCGCATTGGTTGCTGATAATTTAAGAGATCGTCAAGAACTCAATGTCGAGAATGATATGAAAAAAAATATTCTATATTCTCTGGGATTCAGACCAACTGGAGAAACGCTTTGGACATCGGATAATATCCAAAATTTGTTTGATGAAAATATTGAAGGATTTGTTCTAAACACCAACGGTGAAAGAACAGATAGAGATCCAGCAACTATTGATACAGAAATAGATACAGTCCTTTTACCCATTTATATGAAAAAAGAGAGTGATGGTATAGGTGGATATGCCATCCCAATTGCCGGAAAAGGACTTTGGTCAACTCTATTCGGATATTTCGCAATTGAACCTGATGGCAGAACTGTGAAAGGAATTACATTCTACATGCATGGGGAAACCCCCGGCCTTGGTGGTGAAGTGGATAAAGCTTGGTTTCAAAATAATTTTGTTGGGAAAAGATTTGTAGATGGAAATGATGAATTAATTGGCATTCGGGTTTTGAAAGGAAAGGTTCAACCAGATGATTCTGATGCTTACCATAAAGTAGACGGTATTTCTGGCGCTACAATGACTGCAAAAGGATTGGAAAAATTTTTGAAGGAAGATTTAACCAGATATGATCCCTTTTTCAAAAAAGTCAGAGAAGGGCAGGGATAATGGCATTATTGGATAAAAAATCAAAGCGAGCACTGACAGATCCACTGATGGCCAACAATCCCATCACATTACAGGTATTGGGAATTTGTTCCGCATTGGCTGTTACAGTAAAAATGGATACAGCTGTAGTTATGACAATAGCTGTAATTGCAGTTATGTCTATTTCGAACACAGTTATAGCTGTTCTCAGAAATTGGATACCAGGTAAAGTCCGCATCATAGTACAACTTACTGTTATTGCTTCTCTTGTTGTTTTGACTGATGAGGTATTAAAAGCATACATGTATGATATCAGTAAACAATTATCAGTATTTGTTGGACTCATCATTACAAATTGTATCGTGATGGGGCGTGCAGAAGCATTTGCCATGCAAAATACTCCAGGAAAATCATTTTTAGATGGATTAGGAAATGCATTAGGGTACGGAGGTATCTTAATTGCTGTTGCCTTTTTCAGAGAATTATTGGGTAGCGGAACTATTTATGGTTATCCTGTTATTCCTGAGTCTTTTTATGCAGCGGGTTATGAAAATGTGGGACTCATGGTGTTATCACCCGGAGCATTCATAATTCTAGGTTTAATTGTTTGGGTTCAACGGATTTCAGCGGATATTGAGGAGGAATAGAGATGCTTGAGCATTACGTCAGTTTGGCCACCAAAGCCATGTTCGTTGAAAATATTCTATTGGCGTATTTTTTGGGGATGTGCTCCTTTCTAGCTATTTCAAAGAAGATCGATACATCCATTGGTCTTGGATATGCTGTTATTTTTGTTCTTACAATCACAGCACCTGCGAACTGGGCAATCCATAATTACTTTCTTGAAAAGGGAGCCTTGGCTTGGGCTGGTTTCCCCGATGTAAATCTCAGCTTTTTGAATTACATAGTTTTTATTGCGGTCATAGCAGCCATGGTTCAATTGGTGGAAATGATCCTAGATAAATTTTCTCCAACATTGTACTATAACCTTGGAATCTTTCTGCCACTGATCGCCGTGAATTGCTCAATTTTGGGTGGTTCACTTTTCTTGGTTGAAAGAGAATACACTCTTATGGAATCCACCGTATTCGGTTTTGGTTCAGGCATGGGATGGTTTTTAGCCATTGCTTCAATGGCATCTATTCGCCATCGTTTACGCTATTCAAATGTTCCTTCAAAACTTCGGGGTTTAGGAATCACCATGCTTCTAACAGGACTCTTATCTATGGCATTTATGGCTTTTTCCGGGATTGATCTTTAAATGGAATTGACCCTTCTTAGTATTTCTGTTTTTACTGGAGTGATTCTAGTCTTAGTTCTCATACTTAACTTTGCTGAAAGTAAACTTCTTCCTCAAGGTGAAATGACCATCATTGTGAATGATGATGATGACAAAAGTATTCAAGTCCGTCCGGGAATGACTTTGTTATCTGCTCTGGCAAATGAGACTATTTATCTGCCATCAGCCTGTGGTGGAGGTGGAACCTGTGCCATGTGTAAATGCCAGGTTTTAGATGGAGGTGGGGATATTTTACCTACAGAAATAGGCCATATCAGTCGTAGTGATGCAAAAGAAAATTGGCGTTTAGCTTGCCAGGTGAAGGTTAAAGAAGATATGAAAATCCAAGTACCGGATGAGATTTTTAGTATTCAGAAGTGGGAATGTATTGTAAAATCAAATGAAAATGTAGCAACCTTCATTAAAGAATTAATTTTAGATCTTCCGGAAGGAGAAAATCTAAATTTTCAAGCAGGAGGATACATTCAGATTGATATACCCGAATATAAGAATTTGTTATTCAACGAATTTGCAGTTGAGGATGAATACCATCCGGACTGGGATAAATACAATATTTGGGGATTGATTGCCAATAATGATGAACCTGTCTTTAGAGCTTATTCCATGGCTAACCACCCTGCCGAAGGAAACCGCGTCATGTTAAATGTACGAATTGCCACACCCCCACCACCGTTATGGGATGAAGCACCGCCGGGAATAGCTTCTTCTTATATTTTTAATTTAAAGCCGGGTGATAATGTAACTATCTCAGGACCTTATGGGGAGTTTTTTATTAAAGATACTGAAAGAGAAATGGTTTATGTGGGTGGAGGTGCAGGGATGGCTCCAATGCGGTCACATTTATTTCATTTATTCCATACTCTTAAAACCGGGAGAAAGGTTTCATACTGGTATGGTGCACGATCTGTTAGAGAAATGTTTTATGATGATAATTTTAAAAAAATTCAGGAAGAATTTCCAAATTTCAACTATAAGGTTGCTCTATCTGAACCTATGGATGAAGATAATTGGACAGGGCCAACTGGATTTATTCATCAAGTACTCCACGATGAGTATTTATCTAATCATGAAGATCCAACCGAGTTAGAGTATTATTTATGTGGACCGCCACCTATGATTAGCGCTTTAGAAGGTATGTTAGCCAATCTTGGTGTCGAACCAGAAATGATTGCTTATGATAGTTTTGGATAATTATTATCATAAGACGAATTTTAAAAAAGCCCAACTATTGTTGGGCTTTTTCGTCTGTTTAATTGGCTGTAGCCAACAAAGAGACTTAATCCATTTTTCAGGTCTAACTATGGGAACCACTTATTCAATAAAGGCAATTCCATTAGAGAAAAACATGGATACTCAAATTATAAAAAAAGGAATTGATTCCATTTTATTTTCTCTGGATAGGCAAATGTCAACCTGGGATCCGAATAGTGAAATATCCCAATTCAACCTTTCTTATTCGACTGAACTCTTCTCTATCTCGGAATCATTTAGGGCGGTGGTTAAAGCAGCTTTGGATATATCGGAAAAGACGGATGGGCTATTTGATATTACAGTGTTTGATCTCATGGGAATATGGGGTTTTGGCCCAAATCCGAAAAAGGAGTTTCCAAAGATAGAAGAGATTGAAAATATATTATCTCATTCAGGGTGGGAAATGATCATTTTATCGGACAAAGGTATTCAAAAACAGGATCCGAAAATAAAATTGGACCTAAATGCTATCGCTAAAGGTTATGCAGTGGATGAAGTTTTCCATTTTCTACAATCCAAAGGATTTACAGATCTTTTTGTAGAAATTGGCGGAGAAGTACATTGTTCTGGACGAAATCAGTTAAATAAATATTGGTCAATTGGCATTGGAAACCCTTCAAGCGGGAATAAGTCAAATCAAATATATGCTGGAATTGTATACTCGGATGGTGGAGCTGTTGCGACTTCGGGGAATTACCAAAATTTTGTTGATTTAAATGGTAAAATTCTTGGACATACAGTCAATCCAAAAACTGGTTATCCCATTCAGACAAATGTTCTATCCGTAACAGTTTTATCAAATTCTTGCATCGTGGCAGATGCGTGGGCAACTTCATTAATGGTAATGGATTATGAAACAGGATTAAAAAAAGTATCAGAAAATCCAGAAATAAATGCAATTTGGATTCTGGAAAAAGAAGATGGTTCCCGAAGAATTTCTCGCTCGGATGGAGCTAAAATAGAGGATTCGATTTACGAAATTATACGTTAACTGAATCAGCGTCAGTATTTTCACATTTTTGAGCATCTCCACCACAAATGGAACAAATGCCGTTGGTATTCAGTCCACCACAGGAACCAGATATCGGTTTATTATTAAAAATAATACCTATAGACATACCTGCGATAGCAATAGCTAAAATTGAAATTCCAAGAAAAATTTCCATGCCTGAAATTACTGGAGAAAAGTTCTCCAATATCGAAATAATTATATTTGATCAGTGTTCCATTCTATAAGATAATCATTGTAATTTTAAGACTTCGGTAAAATGGATATTAAACTATCATGAAACATAAGATACTGTCTATTATTTTGATTGCCGTCCCTGCGTTAATCATGGCCGGTGGCAATGCGCAAGGCGAAGTCCCTCATTTAGATGGGAGTATAGAGAACTTAAATATTATTTGGGTGATTCCTTTTATTGGAATCTTGCTATCCATAGCGATATTTCCATTAGTGGCTCCTTTATTTTGGCATCATCATTTCGGTAAAGTATCTCTTTTTTGGGCTGTTTCATTGATTGGTCCATTTGTATATAAGGAAGGCCTGGAGATCACCATATATGAACTTCTTCATGTGGCGCTATTGGAATATATCCCGTTTATTATTTTACTATTAGCTTTATTTACAATTTCAGGTGGTGTACGTTTAACAGGATCCCTTGTAGGTACACCCAGCGTCAATACCTTAATTATTTTGATTGGAACAATACTGGCAAGTTGGATGGGAACAACGGGAGCAGCTATGCTACTTATTCGTCCATTGATTCGTGCAAATGCTCACCGAAAGTATAAAGTTCATGTTATCGTATTTTTTATTTTCCTCGTAGCCAATATTGGTGGCTCCTTGACACCACTTGGAGATCCTCCTCTATTCTTGGGATTTTTAAAAGGTGTGGATTTCTTTTGGACCACCACAGCTATGTTCAAGCCCATGGCGTTTATGGTTATTTGCTTATTAATTCTTTTTTATTTATTTGATAAATATTATTTCGGAAGAGAACTTACTCCAGTATCTAGAATAAATAATGAATCACAAAAACTCGGTTTAGAAGGTTCCTTTAACCTTGTATTACTTTTAGGAGTGATTGGAGGTGTTTTATTAAGTGGATTTTGGGATGGGGGAGGAATCCATTATAATGTTTATCATATTCGGTTAGAATTACAAAACTTGATTAGAGATGGATTACTTCTTGGGTTAGCATATGTCAGTTGGATATTCACATCCCGTGAGATACGCAACGCTAATGATTATACATGGTTTCCTATCATTGAGGTGGCCAAACTATTCGCCGGTATCTTTGTAACAATCATTCCAGCAATTGCCATTTTGAAAGCAGGAACCCATGGTGCATTGGCATCTGTTGTTTCTTCTGTTTCTAATGGAGATGGAAGCCCCATCGATTTCATGTATTTCTGGGCCACAGGGATTTTGTCTAGTTTTTTAGATAATGCACCAACCTACTTGGTTTTTTTTAATACGGCGGGTGGTAATGCTAACGCGCTCATGGTAGATTTGCCAAACACCCTTTTAGCTATTTCCGCAGGAGCAGTTTTTATGGGGGCCAATACTTATATCGGAAATGCCCCCAATTTTATGGTGAAATCCATTTCTGAAGCATCAGGGATCAAGATGCCTAGTTTCTTTGGTTTTTTTATTAAATGGGCCATACCAATCCTGTTTCCACTTTTTATTTTGGTTTCATTTCTCTTTTTCTAATGCGCGTTTCTAAAGTGATTACAAAATCAGGCGATGGAGGCCAAACAGGTCTGGGAGATGGGAGAAGAGTTTCCAAAACTCATATTCGAATCAATGCGATTGGATCGATTGACCATTTAAATTCAATACTTGGGTGGGCCATGGTTGAGGCAGGAAGACAGGTTAAGAATGATTTGGAACGAGTTCAACAGGATCTCTTTGATCTTGGTGGCGAATTGACTACGCCCGGAATAGAGTTGCACCTTTTGAACGAAGAACGCTTGCAATGGCTTGAGCATGAAACAGAAAAATTGAATAAATCACTTCCACCCTTAAAGGAATTTATTTTGCC
>CAZCHA010000058.1:0-8106 GCA_964498175.1 uncultured bacterium | reverse complement strand
TTTTCCCAGAAAGCAGCATATGCATTGTTAATGGTATAAGACCGAAGGGCATCTTCCACACTAATCTTTTCATTCGAGTACCATCCATGTGGATTTTTGCCATCTCTGGTATGGCGAGTGATGGCTGCATAAATGCCTGTAACTGGATTAAAAGGTGCAACAGTCCAGTCTGACCCAAAAGTAAGATTGGCACCACTCTCGATCAGTGTTTTAAACACATAAGTTCTAGATAATCTGTCATGCTCGATGCGTTTATGGGCCCAGGAACCATCGTCAAAAATATGGTAGGGCTGCATAGATGGTATAATATTTTCTGCAGCAAAACGGGGCACAGCAGATTTGGAAAGATGTTGGGCGTGCTCAATTCGACACCGTCTATCCTTTTGACCAAACTCTTCTTTTATTGATGCAAATTCATCCAGAATCCAATCATTCGCCCGATCACCGATAGCATGGACCGCATGCTGAATATTGGCCTTGTCCGTTTCCCGCAAAATATGTTTGAATTCAGTGGTATCATGGAGAGTAATGATTCCTACTGTAGGAAGTTCTTCTTTTTCGGATGAAAAAGAATCATTCAAATATGGTTTATGCATCCAAGCTGTCCGGGAGCCCAAGGATCCATCCATCATACCTTTAATGCCGTCCCATCGAAGCCATTCATCTCCAGGACCATTATTTTGTACATTTTGGATAATTTTTTTCCAATTCGTGTACCAAGGATATATCTTGATTCGGATTTTTAAACGTCCATTTTTATAGTTTCGTTTATAGGTTTCTAAGGATTCCCAAGTCCCCATATCATGGATCTGCGTAATTCCCAAGGAGAGAGCAAATTCCATAGCCGCATCCAATGCCTGGTCCATCTCTTCAATTGAATACTCTGGGATAACATTATTAACCAGTGCCATAGCTTCATCTTTTAATATACCTGTGGGACTACCTTGGCTATCCTTTAACACAATACCGCCAACTGGGTCAAGTGTACTGGAGTTGATTCCTGCCAATTCCAAAGCTTTACTGTTTGCCAGAGCCATGTGCCCATCAAGGCGACCTAAGAAAATAGGTCTATCCAGCACAACATCATCAATCCACGATTTATCAGGATACTTGCCTCCCCATAACTCGTGATCCCAATCGCCTCCTTGCATCCATACACCTTCAGGAAGAGATTCCGAATGGGATATGATCCGCTTTTGAAATTCAGCTTTATTATCCACATCACGAAGATTTACGCTGGAAAGCTGAAAACCACCACTCATGAAGTGAACATGATTATCAATCAAACCAGGAGTGACGAAGCGCCCCATTAAATTTATCTTCTCAGTTTCCGGGCTAGCCATTTCCAAGGTTTCTTTGTCATTTCCAACGAATAGAATTTGTTCATTTCCTACTGCAATAGCCGATGCTGACGGGTTTGATATATTCCCTGTCCAAATGACACCATTATAATAAATTTTTTCAACTTTTGGTGCGGAGCACGCACAAATAAATAAAAGCAGAGGTAGAATATTTTTCATAATAATTTTATTAGTTAGGTTATAAATTTTTGAATTGATGAGTCTTTTTAAATGCAGTTAAGAACTCAATAGTTAACAACACAATTTACAGTCTAATTTTAGTGATATGAAAATTGGGAATATTCATATTGAAACTCCGATATTTCTTGCCCCCATGGCGGGTGTCACCGATTACCCATTTCGAATTTTATGTAAAGAAATGGGTGCTGGTATTGTGTATTCAGAATTTGTATCCGCAGATGGCATCATCCGTGAAAACTCTAAAACATTAAGCTTAATTCGTTTCGAAGAAGCAGAACGACCAATTGGTATCCAAATTTTTGGGAGTGACGCCGAAACCATGAGCCAAGCCGCCAAATACGTGGTGGATACCTTTCATCCCGATATTCTCGATATTAATTATGGATGTCCCGTCCCAAAAGTGACCAAAAAAGGCGGCGGGTCTGCGGCGCTTCAGGACTTGTGTTTAATGGATGATATTACTGCAGCAGTTGTTGAGTCAATTCCTGAAGTGCCTGTGACTGTTAAAATGCGAATGGGATGGAATCAAACTTCAATTGTTATTCCGGAAGTGGGCCAACGATTAGAGAAAATTGGAGTGAAAGCAATTGCCCTTCATCCCAGAACCACAAAACAGCGGTATACCGGAAAAGCAGATTGGCATTATATTAAACGCCTAAAAGAATCCTGTTCTATCCCAGTAATTGGGAATGGAGATGTTTGTACAACTGATGATATGATGAGAATGTTTGATGAAACCGGCTGCGATGCGGTGATGGTTGGACGGGCAGCGCATGGAAATCCATGGTTTTTTAGGGAAGCAAAAGCCAGGTTCAATGGTGAGCAAAATCCGGCTACTCCTTCATTATTAGATATTTCCAAAATGTGTAGTCGCCATTTTGATCTATTATTGGAAAATCGTGGCGAAAGAACAGGTACCAATTTGATGCGAAAACATTTCTCCAATTATATTAAAGGTTTTCCCGGTGCATCCATTTTTCGACAAAAATTGGTCACTGCGCCTGGTCTTTCAGAAATGCGATCTGCTTTAAATGAGTTTAAGGTAGCAGCCCAAAATATTGAATTGGAATTAGTATAATCCGAGTATTATAATTTAAAAATTTCACTATTCATTTTTTTCCTAAACAAATTCTTATTCATCATCTTGCTCTACTCTCCATCTTGTGCTATCAATGAATGACCGGTAATTTTCCAAGCTTTTTTCAATTCAATTTTATTCTTTAGAGATATAACCTATGACTCAAATAACAAGGGCAGTAAACGAACCTATCCTATCCTTTGCAGCCGAATCTACAGAACGGGCCAGCCTTAAAGCCAAATATGATGAAATGGCCACACAAACAATCGAGATCCCTCTTATAATAGACGGTAAAGAAATTAAAACAGGTGATATTGGTAACTGTGTTATGCCCCACAACCACCAACACGTTTTAGCCACCTATCATAATGCCGGTGAAGCTGAAGTAATTCAGGCAATTGATGCTGCCATGAAATCGTGGAAAACTTGGTCAACAACATTATTGGAAGAACGAACCAAAATATTCAGAAAAGCAGCTGAGCTATTGCAAGGTCCGTGGCGGGATACCATCAATGCAGCTACCATGCTCAATCAAAGTAAAAATGCATTTCAGGCAGAAATTGATGCAGCCTGTGAGTTAATTGATTTTTTTAATTTTAATGCGCAGTATGCAGAAGAGATCACTGCTAACCAACCGTTGATCTCACCAGAAGGTATGCGCAATCACTTGGAATATCGTCCGCTGGAAGGTTTTGTATTTGCCATTACACCGTTTAATTTTACATCCATCGCTGGTAATCTTCCTTCTGCTCCCGCACTCATGGGAAATGTGGCTTTATGGAAACCGGCATCAAGTGCAGTTCTACCCTGTTATTATATTATGAAAATGTTGGAAGAAGCTGGTTTACCAGCAGGCGTGATTAACTTTATCCCAGGATCCGGTGGGAAAGTAGGCAATCCTGTTTTATCCAATTCGAATCTGGCTGGAGTACATTTTACAGGATCAACTGCCACCTTTCACCATATTTGGAAAACAATCGGCAACAATATTGACAAATACAAAACCTATCCAAGAATCGTAGGTGAAACTGGTGGGAAAGATTTCTGCCTCGCTCATGAGTCCGTTGATTTAGATGAATTATCCACAGCCATGATCCGCGGAGCATTTGAGTTCCAGGGACAAAAATGCTCAGCCATGTCTCGGGCTTACATTCCAACTACGATTTGGAATGACTTAAAATACAAATATTTGTCGGAACTCAAGACAGTAAAAGTGGGCTCACCAAGGGATTTTACTAATTTCATAAATGCTGTAATTGATAAACCTGCTTTTGATTCAATCGTGTCATATATTGATTATGCAAAGGAATCGGATGATGCTGAAATCATTTCCGGTGGAACATATGATGATTCCAAAGGCTATTTCATTCATCCCACAACTATCATAACAACTGATCCACATTTTAAAACCATGGAAGAAGAAATTTTCGGCCCCGTTTTAACAATATTCCTATATGATCCCGCGGATTGGGATTCTATTATCGATCTCGTGGATTCTACATCACCCTATGCTTTGACTGGATGTATTATGGGGAAAGATAAGGATGCCTTAGATGAAGCTAAGGATCGCTTGGCCCATTCTGCAGGAAATTTTTATATTAATGATAAACCTACTGGTGCTGTTGTAGGTCAACAACCATTTGGTGGTAGCCGTGCTTCAGGGACCAATGATAAAGCAGGATCCGAGTTAAATCTTTTACGTTGGCTTTCAATAAGAACGGTTAAAGAGACTTTTGATACACCAAAAGATTATCGGTATCCATTTTTGGAAGAGGATTAATTGATTTCTCGAACAGCTATGATTGCAATGGGCGGAAATTCTCTTTCACCCAAAGATGAAGCCGGTACAATCACTCAACAATTTGCCCACACTCGTGAAACATTGGACGGTATCGGGAATTTCATTGAACGAGGTTATAATCTTTGCATCAATCATGGAAATGGCCCGCAAGTGGGAAACGAATTATTACGTATGGATCTCACTCATGATAAAGTTCCTCCCCTTCCTTTAGGTGTCTGCGTTGCCGGAACACAAGGTTCCATCGGTTATATGATCCAACAATCTTTGCAAAACAAATTAAGGGATATGAAGGTGGACCGGGAAGTTGTGACGATGGTCACTCAGGTAATCGTCGACAAGAATGATCCATCCATCAAAGATCCAAGTAAATATGTGGGCGCCCGATATCCCGAAAATGAAGCTAAATCACTGGCAAAAAAATTCGGCTGGAGCATTAAAGAACAAGAACCGGGTCAATGGCGCCGTGTGGTACCATCACCCATGCCGGAATACATTATGCATGGTAAATCAATAAAGGCGTTAGTAGATCGGGGAACCATTGTTATCGCTTCCGGTGGCGGGGGAATTCCCGTTTATAATAATGCGGATGCTCATCTTGAAGGTCTTGATGCAGTTATTGATAAAGATTATGCTGCGGCAAAACTGGGGCGAATTCTCCATGCAGAAGAGTTGTGGATTATCACAGATGTGGATAATGTTTACCTAAGTTTTGGAACTAATAATCAGGAAATATTACGAACCATAACCACATCTGATGCGGAAAAATTATACAAAAAAGGTGAATTTCAAAAAGGGAGCATCAGGCCGAAAATAAAAGCGGCTTTACACTTTTTGAAATATCACGGTGAAAAAGTAATTATAACATCTATCCCCTGCATCAAGGATGCTTTGGAAGGCAATGCTGGGACAGAAATAAGGAATGAAGCATGAAAATTCATGAATATCAGGCAAAAAACATCTTTGCCAAATTTGGGATGCCTGTTCAAGATGGTTACGTCTTTGAAAATATTGAAGAGGCAGAATCCACCATTAGAAGAGTACAAAAAGATTTTAATACTGAAGATGTAGTTGTAAAGGCTCAAATTCATGCGGGCGGACGCGGAAAAGGCGGCGGTGTGAAATATTCACCCAATTTTGATAAAGCAATACAAAATGCTAAAAATATCTTGGGAATGAACCTAATCACACATCAAACCGGTGAAAAAGGTCAATTTGTCCGGAAAGTTTACGTAACTGAAGCCTTTGACATCGCAGAAGAATATTATGCAGCCATTACTTTGGATCGTAGTAAAGGTATGGATGTGTTCATGATATCATCTGAAGGTGGGGTTGAGATTGAAAAAGTAGCTGCTGAAACTCCGGAAAAAATTGTAAAGATCTGGATTGATCCGCTTTTGGGAATGAAATCATTTCAAGCCAGAAAATTAGCTTATGGACTCAATTTGTCTGGGGATGCATTTAAAGCAGCCATGAAAATATTTATGCAAATGTACCATGCCTATCAAAGTATAGATGCAACTATTGTGGAAGTAAACCCACTTATTCTCACTACTGATGGCCGTATCGTTGTTTTAGATGCTAAAGTGAATTTGGATGACAATGCCCTTTTTCGTCACAAGGATATTTCAGACATGCGCGATTTTGATGAAGAGGATCCCATGGAAGTTGAAGCAGGAAAATTCAGCCTGAATTATATCAAACTGGATGGCAATGTGGGCTGTATGGTAAATGGCGCTGGGCTAGCCATGGCAACCATGGACATTATTAAACTTGCCGGTGGTGAACCTGCAAACTTTTTAGATGTGGGCGGAACTGCTTCTGCAGAAACAGTAAAAAACGGCTTTCGTATTATTTTATCGGATGAGAATGTAAAAGCAGTTTTGATCAATATTTTTGGTGGTATTGTTCGCTGCGATCGCGTGGCCAATGGTGTGGTCCAAGCAGTAAAAGAATTGGGACTGAAAGTACCAGTTGTGGTTCGCTTGGAAGGGACCAATGCCAAAGAGGCACAAAGTATTTTAGCTAAGTCCGGCGTAGATATTATTCCTGCAATCGGCATGAAAGATGCTGCTGAAAAAGTTGTTAATGCAGCCTTAGGCAATTAGGAGATTTGAAATGTCAATTTTAGTTAATAACGATTCAAAAATTATTGTCCAGGGGATTACCGGATCAGAGGGTCAATTCCACGCAGGACAAATGCTGGAGTATGGAACCCAAGTTGTTGCAGGTGTTACACCGGGGAAAGGTGGACAACAAACCTTGGAAAATCGTGTTCCCGTTTTCAATTCAGTTGAAGAAGCAGTGGAACAAACCGGTGGGGATACGTCTATTATTTTTGTTCCTCCACCCTTTGCTGCGGAAGCTGTAATTGAAGCAAGTTATGCAGGTATTAAAGTTGTTGTCTGTATCACAGAAGGTGTACCAGTTCATGATATGTTGAAAGTGAAGAAAGTTGTGGACCAAAACGGGACTAGACTTGTGGGACCCAACTGCCCGGGAATTATTACGGTGAATGAATGTAAACTAGGCATCATGCCGGGCTTCATTTGCAAAAAAGGAAATATTGGAGTGATCTCAAAATCTGGTACACTCACTTATGAAGCTATAGCCCAGTTGGTGAATGTTGACTTGGGACAAACGACTGCAATAGGAATCGGTGGCGACCCGATCATTGGCACGACCATGAAAGATTGTATCAAATTATTTGAAGCGGATCCAGAGACAAAAGGAATTGTTGTCATTGGAGAAATTGGGGGCCAAATGGAAATTGAAGCAGCGCGCTGGGCAAAAGATAATGTGTCTAAACCTATGGTTGGATTCATTGCTGGACAGACAGCGCCTCCCGGCCGACGAATGGGACACGCTGGAGCAATCGTTTCCGGTGGCGACGATACTGCCGAAGCAAAAATGAGAATTCTAGGCGAATGCGGAATTGCGGTAGCTGAATCTGTGGCAGATATTGGTAATCTTATGAAAGCAGTAATGGAAGAATAAATATAGCGTATCGGAAAGTTCGCTATTTGTGGAAAGTGTCACATCATTAATCATATGGGAATGTATCACTCCGCATGGAATGACAAATAATTTAAAAATATGGAGTTAATAATGACCAACAGAACATTTGCAATTATCAAGCCGGATGCAGTAAAAAATAGATTTACTGGAAAGATATATGACCGAATATTACAGACAGGTTTTACAATACTTTCTGCTAAACTATTAAAAATGACATTAAAACAAGCGGAAGGCTTTTATGCAGTTCATACAGAGCGTCCTTTTTACGGTGAACTCACAAGATTCATGTCGTCTGGCGCTTGTATGGTTTTAGCATTAGAAAAAGAAAATGCTGTGGCTGCTTGGCGTGAAACAATTGGAGCAACCAACCCAGAAGAGGCTGCTGAAGGAACAATTAGGAAGGATTTTGCTACTAGTTTGGGAGAAAATGCTGTACATGGTTCAGATAGTGATGAAAATGCTGAAAAAGAAATTGCCTTTTTCTTCACTGAGAGTGAACTTTTAAGCAATAAATGATTTCCTTCTTATGAGAAAAATCCTATTCTTAACTATTCTGGTGTTGTTTTTCGCTTGTAGCGGGGGCGGTATTGAGGGTTATGTAGGTGAATCTATTTCAATCACAGCAGATAATCCTGAAGAAGGCAAAGATGTGGATTACAATTGGACATTGG
>CAZCHA010000057.1:0-8116 GCA_964498175.1 uncultured bacterium | reverse complement strand
GTACAGGCATGACAGCCGATGCACATTCTATTATCGATTACAAATCCGTAATTCATATTATCCTTTTTTTACAATAGAGTCATAAAGCTCATCGAGAATAGCATTAAATAACTCTGTGCCTTCGTGGCTATTCAATCTTCAAATAAGTCTTCAATACTTCCAGAAATAATGCCTGGAATCAAAGTGTATTTGGCAAAGGCAGCATACCCAGAATCCCAATAATATAATTGCATTCGCCACATTTGTCCATATTGTACAGCCTTTACATTCTTGCCATCTTTATAAATAATTATTTCCATTGGATGAGCAGGTGTATGATCGATCCCCGGTAAAGGTGCATCATCCGATTTACCTTTTTTTCGAAAATCTGAATTGATACTGGTGGTTCGATTTTCTGTATAGTCATTTGTTATCCCGAAATAGACCGCATCTTTAAATTTGATTTTTGTTAGGATTCTCCAACCTTTACAATTTTTTGCACCGGCATCTTTACTATTATTTATAATATTTTCAACTTTAGTAACAGCTGTTTCCATCGTTTTTTCTTTAATTAAAATATCCTGCGAACTTTCCCAATTTTTCCACATAGCCATCATTTTAGCTGGGCCATCTCCATTGAAATCATTCAAATCATCTTCATCTCTTAAGGGTGGTTGTTGTTCGGATACAACTTGTCCCGGAACATTAGCCACGATAGCTTTAATTTCATCACTGGCACTTTTTGCCGCAGACACTAATACCTTATACGATTTTGAATCTTCATAAAAAACCATGGCATGGGCTACAGGATTTGTCATATTGATAAAAGTTTTTCGGCCTTCTCCATATTCATAAATCGCTACGCGAATCACTTGAGCCGACACCGTATTGGATGCTTCATTTTTTGCCACGTCCATAAATATTGGCGAAGTCAAAATATACAAACGCGATTTCTGTCTCCCAGAGTTAGATGTATTAAAATCATATTTTGCATGAAGGGTAAAATTTGACTCGTCTAATACCGTTTCAAATGCAGACGTTGTTTCTTCAAAAGATTCAGTAGCATTCAGGATTTTTTCAAAGATGCCTATATCAGGACCAGCCAATAGAATCTGACAAAAAACAAATAAGGTTGTAATGAGTTTCAAAATAAGTTTCCCTTGATTGTATTAATGCTTTGAAATTTTAGGCATACAATTCTTTTGCCTTTTTAGCAGCTTCTGCTTCTTTTTCCGTATAGCCGCGACCAGACCAAAGCATTTCGTAGGCAATTTCCTTATTCCCATTTTCGCAAAGCTCTAACACTTTCATGAATAAAGGTTGGAATGTTTCACTTCGGTGAGATGCTTCATGGTCTTCCATGGTGTTCCAAAAAGTAACAATAAGTGCTTCCTTATTTTTACCTTCCGCATCAACCGGCTGGCCAATGGTGCTGCCTTCGTTAGATATCTGTCCAGTATTCAAACAGACAAATCCCCCCACAAAACCTGTACCAGAATGATAGGTTTTGACATTTTCGCACAATTCTGCCACGCGCATTTCCAAATCATCCAAAGTGAATTCAGGACGAAGCATCACATAGTTTATTGTTACCACACCATCATGGGGAAACCCTGGTATTAATTCAGCCATTTTTTTACTCCATTTCTTCTATTATTTTAATTAAATACAAACTTAAGTTTATTAATTATAAATATAATTTTGATCTCCAATTCTAACTATTTTATTCTTTTTTTCTACCCCAACCCTATTATGAATCTCTGGTAGATATTGAATGCCCGTATTATAATCCACCAATCGATTAATGAGATAAAACAAATACATAGTTGTTAGCCAATTTGTGAATTCCTGTTTAGAACCCAAATGTTTTTTCATATTAACCATGACCCAGGAAAAATGATTCCATACATCAAAGCAGGAATCACATGACCGTTCTATACCAACGCAACACCGTCTCGTTGTTTTAAAATCTGCATTGTAAGCACGAAAATACGGACTAAAGGGATTCCCATTTTTTAATCGTGCTGCGTTTACGGGATTATCGGTGCTGACTGTTGTACAAACATCATAACCCCAATTTTGATCGTAGAGTTTTCCTGTTGAAATCACCTTTGTCAAATAAGATGATAGATAAATATACTCGGGATGCCGAGCAATCACTTTATTGATTTCTTCCTGAACTTTATCAAATCCTTGACGATGATCCATGGCGCTACCCAAATGGGAGATATCACTGTAGAAATTGAACAAAACCCTATTTCCATTGGCTACACATTGGTCCACCACTTGTTCAATTTCATGGGCATTTCCTGCCGAAATAGTATAATACCAAAACGCCCGGGAATCATTTTTATAATTACCTAAAGCAATTGAAAATAAATCTCGTTTACCGTTGCTCCGTAGATTCGAATCCGTCTCATGATTCCCCCATACGGAAACTCCAATGGGCATATTTTCAAATCCATTTTTCGGAATTTTTATGATACCATTAGTAGATACATTCATTTTAAAATTATCATAAATCTTTTTCAGCCTGTCCAACCGTAAGGTGGGTTCACCGCCAACAATAGTTACGAAATTGATTCCTCTTTCTAATTCATTTTGGATTAATGCATCAAAATCAGATTCAACTGTTGGCGTTTTTACGCTATCCATTTCTTCGGAAAAATAATAACATCCGGCACAACGAATATTGCACTCATCGGTCAAGTCCAATGAAATGGATTTCATAGAACCGGCTTTCCGAATTTCTTTATACAAGCGATTCAAAAATGAGTCTTGAAGATATGATTTTAATGAATTCACTTTTTTACTGACTCAAAAGTTTTGCCAACCAACTTCTTCTCCAATACCGAATTTTCATTATCCAATTTTACAGAATGAATTTTCCCGTTTTCTACTCGAAAACTGCCCATCACTTTTTCTCCATCTATATCAATTTCATCGTAATGGATAAAAACATTTCGCGCAATTTTTAATGGTTTCCGTTTGGACAGGCCATCCCGAACATCCATCGTATTCAAAAAAGAATCTGATCTCAAGAAGGCACCCATCTCTCCTGCACGTTCAATTTCGTCAATGGTCATTCCACCAGGATTCAATTTCCGATTAAAATATTTCTCATATTCTTCAATCAACTGATTCGCAATCTTTTCCATGGACATCATAGACCCAATATCATCGAGTGTAATTATATGGTCTTTCATGGCTTGTTTTGCTAATTCACGAAAAGTTTCATTAGGAACACTCCATAAGGATGCCATGGTATCAAAATCAAAATCAAAAAGAAAATTCCCAACAACGATGCTCGCTTCACCGATTTGGCCACCACCGATACCGGCAATCCGCTTACCATTCATTTCCACTTCATGGCACCCAACTAATTCAGCTTTTACATCGAAAAAATGTTTTAGCGTATTCACAACAGGGGTGAGCATTTTTTCATACACTTTATCCGAATTCGTTGGCACGCGACTCTTGTGAAACACGCATTGATAAAACAATTGATTTTGATCAAGATAGGTACCACCACCGCCTACTTTCCTGCGGAGAATAGGTATCTCCTTTTCTTCACATGTTTGTCGGTCAAAAACATGATCTAATTTTTGATGATAACCCAAACAAACATAGGTGTCAGACGGTTGAGAAATAATAATGGTGTCGGGAGTATCTTCTGTCATAAGCTCTGCAACAGTATGGTAAACAGCTTGCGTTTGCCAGCCTGGAATTTGACCCATATGGATTAATCGAATGAATTTTTCATTTTCACTCAAAGTCTAATTTCCCATATTCCCATTTAATTGCATTTGCTCACGAATCAAATTCAGTTCATCACCTGTAGGTTTGAATGGATAATCTCGAAATTCTTCTCCCGGACGATAAGAGCCATACGGACGATTACATGCCATCACACCGTCTCTGTCCGGGCACCCATTTGTCATAAATGGCAATCCTTCATTAATGGTATTTTGGATGGTTATTTCATTTGAATTAATTGATGTAATAAATCCATTTTCATCAAATTGAATAGAACCCCGTTTTAAACCTTTTTCTTCAATAAGATACTTGGCCAACTGTACACGGCGATGGCGTTTGATGGGTTGCCGTGGTGCATTTTCCATTACGGTACCCGGTTCTGGATTAAATGAAAAAAGATAGCATGCAATTTTCTGTGAAAAGCATTTGTAAAACATATCGATAAGATCTTCATCTGTTTCTCCCAGTCCGATAATAATATGACAATTCACTTTGAAGGGTCCAAACATATCCCTCGCCATATGGACTATTTCCCAATGATAATCCCAATCATGGGGACCTTTTGCACCTTTCCCGCGGGTATTATAAAATAATTCTTCTGTTGCAGCATCCATTCCTATTCCAATGATATCTGCACCTGCAATTTTAATTTCCTTCAGAATATTTTTATCCAGAAGCGTCGCCATGGCCAATGCGGAAATAGGAACTTTTTCTGTATGCTTTCTGATACGACGGGTCATATCTAACAAATCATCATTGGCTCTATGATCTTGAACTTGTGCTATACATACGCGACCCACGGCGCTTTCTGCTTCTTTCTCCGCAATTTTCTTTGCAACCAAATCTGTGGAGAAAAGGGGCCAGTCCACGCGAATAAAGGAATTATCTTCTGCCAACCCGGGCCGCTCGCGGGCTAATCCGCAATAACTGCAATTGGCATAACATCCTTCCGGATAATTTTGCAACAAGTTGATACAACCACAGCCACAGCCATGAATACGGCCTGGTTTGAGCCCTAGTTCAATAGCTGCAGCCATACTAATCCGTACATAATCAGGACTAATATTCAACAATTCCGCTTGCTCTTGTGATGATAATTTTGTTTGTTCAATCTCCATATTTCTTCCTTTACCAAGTGACGCCGCAACAGGCATTAATAAATGATGGCTTTAATCCTTTTTCTCCGGCATACCCAATAATGCCTTCTGACGGAAATGCGATTCCATTGAGACCTGCATTAATTGCCATTTGATCTATTTTGATTTTCATGGATCCCAAAGGACGAGCGCATCCCAATAAAATAGGTGTGGTTGGCAAGGACAACCTTGCCGTTTCAAAGAAATCGCCAATTTCTTCAAGGGATGGTGGCATAACACTTTCCATACCCGTCCCGGTCAGAGGCAATAAAATCACCAAAACCAATGTTTTGAGAGGGTATTTCTTAATGATATCCAGTGCAGCCCATTCACCGTTCATTTTTCCAAAATAATGCCCCAATACAATATGGGGTATGGCTGGAATTCCATATTTGCCTAAGCGATCCAAAACAGCTTCATAATCTGACGGAGATGCATCCAAATGATACACATCCGTAATGGTTTCCTGGTCACCGATGATGTCCAGCATGACACCGTCAATATCCACTTCTGCCAATGCTTCGCAGGTTTCTTCATCGGGCAATCCGGGGTGAACCCGAATGATCATTCCCAATTCATTACGAATTCGCTTCATATCTTCAATATGATGAAGTAATGGAACTTGATTTTGAATATTACTTCCACCCGAAATCAATACTCCTTTCGCTCCATTTTTCTGCAAATTTTTTGCCATGTCAAACAGGCTACCATCAAAGGAAGGTAAATCCAGCATATTGTCCAGCATTTTGGTATTACAATGTTCACAATTCAGCGCGCAATTATTCCCCGTAACGCTGATGGATACAAATTCTTTGAGCGAACCTGAAAATTCTGATGTTTTGTGAGGTTTTAAGCCTGGACCATAAAAAGTGATTTTATCAGGAAAGTTTTCTTTCCGGATTTCAAAAGATTTTAAAACGGGAGTATCGAAAGTCTGTAATACTGCTTCAGGCATGGGCTCCCCCGGGCGATATAAAACATCCATAAGGGTCTAATGAAGTTTTTCTTGCAATAATTTCTGCTTTTTGAATGGCTGATTTAATTGCCTTATGTAGCAATTCTATGGGTAGATTTTCTAAATCACCGGACCATCGTTCATACACCTGACTCAAAGTTTCTTTGAGCGATTTATCCCGGATTGAATGCCAACGAAGGCTGTGCTCTAAATCTGCAATGGCATGTTCCGATGTGAAAAAGTCTCCGCCGATGTATGCAGATTTAATCATTTTTCCTGCAAGCACAATACGAATATCCAATAGACCACTTTCTGATTTAATTACAGACCTCCCTGTTGAATCTGGGACTTCCGTGGATTGAAATATCCAATCTGAATCTATATATTTATCTTTTTCCAATTGATATATTTCTACTTTTTCTTCATGTGAATAGTCATCCAAAAGGATATTGGAATTGAACACATTTTTATAACCATTTAATATAATGTGACGAATTTCATCCATTGCCATTGGTGATTCGACTTCCCGTTGGACTGTTGTTGTCCTTTCAGCCACGGTGGTAATTTCTTTATCAGATATTTTTTCGAAAGGCGTTTGTAAAACATTCAGCATATAAGGCACATCTAAATCCACTAACAGTGAAGCATGAAATAACAATCCGCCAGTATTAGTCTTATGTAATCCCAAACCGGCAATTTTCTTCCCTTTCACTTCCAAATCATTCTTTCTGCGAAATTCAACATCGATGCCCAAAGTGGCCATTCCTGATATAATTCCTTGTGAAAATTGTGCCATCCGCTCACGAGCATTTGCATATGTTTCATCGGATTTACCGGGAATCGCCAAAGAAACACCCAACTGATTTTCACCCATGATGATGGCACCGCCACCGGTTGGGCGACGATTAACAGGTATTTTGTTTTCGGCACAATAATCCAAATTCAATTCATTCTCGATGTTTTGGAAACGTCCAACTAATGCACAAGGTTTAAATGTATATAGTCGAAGTGTAGGTTGAGAGGTGCCTGCACCAGCACGATTGGCAATAATTTCATCGGCTGCAAGTCCAGCAGATGCAGTTACACAATCATTTTTGATGTACCGCCAAAAGTTCACCCGGAAATGCCCTGAGATTCGAAGCGTTCAATTTCAGATTCCATCCATTCTGGAAGTGCATCACCTGAAACCAAAGTTGCAGATTCTTCATCCCAATTGATTGGTTCTATTTTGACAAGCCATCCATTATCATAAGGGGCTTCATTTACTAATAAAGGATTTTGCAAAACAGCATCATTTTTTTCAACAACCATTCCAGATATAGGCGCATAGATTTCCCCCGTCATTTTTGCAGCTTCCATTGAACCCATGGCTTTTCCCATTTCTACGGGTGAGCCTACATTTGGTAATGTTAAGTAAGCCATTTCGCCCAATGAATCCAAGCCCAGTTCATCCATACCAATAGTCACGTATCCATTACCATTCTTTTTCACCCAAAGATGATTGCTGTTATAAAATCGGTCGGCTTTTAAATCAAATTGTTTCTTCATATTAATGGCTCTCCAGAATTGGTTTCATCTGATTCAGATTCATCTGAATTAGGTATTTCTTCTTCAGATACAACTTCATCAAAAGACTTTTCTTGTGATGGTTCCAAATCAACCGAAATCGGTTCTACGGATTCAACAATTTCTTCCACAGGTTTAACCACTGCTGCTGCTACAATCGGCACCGGCTCTTCAACGGGCTCCGGTAAATCCATGGCTTCCAAAACAAAGTCAATAATATCTTTCACCGTCATTGTGTCTTCATGACCGGATGTTTTTGCTGCATCAGAATACATGGTCATATCTTTAGGACAGGCTACGGTAAAATTATTTACGCCAACAGAAACAGCTTCTTCAATGCGATTCTCACTGGGACGTTGGGTCATATCATCATGGTCCGGCAACCATATTTGCCCACCACCAGCGCCACAGCAAAAACTATTTTCTTTGTTTCTGGGCATTTCCACTAACTCAATGCCACACATCTTCATCACATCTCGGGGATCATCGTAAATGCCATTATAGCGGCCCAAATAACAGGGGTCGTGATAGGTAGCTTTAATATCCAATTTTTTCTTCAGCTCAATATCGCCGGTTTTGATGAGTTCCAGCAATAATGTGGAATAATGTTTCACGGGATAATCCCCGCCCCTTCCTGGATATTCATTTTTCAACGAATTAAATGTATGGGGATCGGTAGTAAAAATTTCTTCAAATTCGCATTTTTCAATCGTTTCTATATTCT
>CAZCHA010000056.1:0-8133 GCA_964498175.1 uncultured bacterium | reverse complement strand
GGTATACGCATCGAGCAGAGAAAAACCAGCACAGGCGTCTATGATATTGAATTACCCGACAGTCACCAACACACTGATACATCGAATGTTTTTGTTGCCTTGATTGATTCATCTATTGCCAATTCTCCCCCGGCTGATAGAGTACTTCATTTGTATCCCGAATTGAAAGCAGGATTTTCATCCATGGATAAAAAACTTTCAATAATCATGAAATACGGACGACGTATTAACCGATTAAAATTATCCATGATAAATCCATTTCCCATTAGTATGATTGATGAATATCATGTTAGAAAGGGGAACCCGTTTTTAAAACCGGAACTGGTGGATATATATCAAATAAGTTTTTCTTTCAGGTTAAATACAAAACAGCGCCCTACGTTTACTGGAAATATTGTTTATAAGGATATACAGGATTTGATTCAATGGCATGATGTGGATTTTGTAACTATTAATGAGCAATCCTTCGAAATATTAACGGCAGGCAATGTGGCAAGCGGCAAATCTGTCGGTTACGATTTCGCCCTGTCTCTTTCACCTACAAAAAATATCCAATTGATTTTAGATTATAATTATTGGATCAAAAAAACTAGCGGAAAAGGGGAATCAGATCTTATTGGAAATTCATCAGGCAGTATAACAGATGGTCAGATTAGGATTGCAATGCCATGGAAAGTTGATTTTGAATTATGGTACCGCCGGTACGGAAGACACAAAATCCCCATAGGCGAAATTGACCCATACTACTATGTAGACCTTTCTCTTGGAAAAGCAATTATAGATAAAAACGTATATTTAACATTCTCTGTCCATGACCTGTTTAATAGCCGAATCATGGATATTTTTACAGAACAAGCAATTACCAACCCAACTAGTGGAGTGACCTATATCCAAAAATTGAATGCTACAAAATATAATGAGCAAAGGCTTATTTCGTTGAGTGTTCAATTCAACCTTAGTGCATTCCCCACCTTGGGTCAATCCAAAAGAGATAGGATAAATAAACCAGATCGCTCGGATGATATTGATGTGGATTATTAATATAAACTGTGATTTTACATCCTGATAAAAACGCCAAATACACCAATTCATCTTTTCACGTTTTATTGTAGTTCTATTTACCATTGGCGAATTTTATTTTACATAATTAAATTGAAAAATGGGAAAAATGAAATTTGTTATATGTATAGTATTGTTTTTGAATAGCTGCGCAACTCTAAAGGTTAAATTAAATCCGATAAACCAAAGCAACGCTGAAAGTGATGACGGTAGCGATGAAAAAGTAGAAAAAATATGGTTAGAATATTTTGATATTTTAAATAATGGTGAGTTGAAAGATGTACTCTCTTTTATGAAGCCATCAGTCATATTCACATCTAACAACCAAACCATTACAACCGAAGACCATGACCAATTGTTTCTTTTACTCAAACAATGGAAAGAAAATCAGAAGAAAAAAGATATTTACATTAAGAACCACAGCATCAGCTCAGGCAAGGTGGCAGATGATTTTATAACTATCGTGGATGTTATTCAGGGTGAGTACTCAAATAAAACTAATGAGCTAATCAAGGAAAAACGGACATTTTATTATTTTCATCTTTTAAAGATAAAGGGTTGGAAATTATATATGATTACCAGTGCAGCATTGGAGAATGAATTGTAACTAAAATTCAATATTTATGTTCTGGCTTTTATTTACAGTGGTCTTTTTCTCAAAGCTTATAGGGTCTGGTTTAATATTATTTTTGTCAAAGAATTTTTCTAAGGATTTAATATAGTCTTTTTCTGTTCCAGGTCCGAATCCAGCGATTCTGTCCCATATTTTACCATCTGTATCAACAAAAAAAGTTGTAGGTAGGCCCTCAACTTTTAACGCACTACCAATTTTAGCTTCTGGATCAATTGCCACATCAAATTTAAAATTTCTTTTTTTCACATACGGTTTAACTTTATTTACGATCTTTGGATTATTAACATTAATAGCTAATACTTTTAGACCAATATTTTTATAATGATTATTGATTTGATCCAGATAGACCATCTGGTGTTCGCAATTTGGTCACCAGGTTGTCCAAAAATCAACAATCAAAGGCCCACCCCCAATGTACTGTGATAGTTGTGAATATTCGCCATCTAACATTCTTAGTTTAGCTTCAGGAAGCTCTGACACATGCGTTGTGTCTCCATATGCCACTGAAGTAATAAAAAATAGATTTATTAAAATAAATGCTTTACTAACCTGTTTTGCCCTTTGTAATAAAATGGTTTTGTGCTTTCTGTATATTTTCCAATTCTCAAGCTGCATATTTAAAGATGGTTTCAATAGTATCTCCCTAGAGGTTTAATAAAATTACAAAATAATCCAAATTGTAAATAGAGACGTAGCATGTGGAAACATACTATATCTCTACAACTGGTAATTTAAAATACTTATTTCATATGAGTGACTTTGCTAGGATTTTCTAATACATCAAACCCCTTGTCCGATAAATTTACAAAATTTGGGTTAGTGGCCAGCGCACCGGCATAAAGCTCACCGCTACGGTAAGTTTCACAGGCTTCTTGGTTTACCCAGGAATAGATACCACCGTAGGTATTATTTGCTTTATCAGATAGCCACACTTTGGAAATAAGTCCTGGAAGTGCTGCAAAATTTGGCGCAACAGATTCTGCTACACCCATGAAGTCATCATGGGTGATACCTTCAAGATTGAAGTTAACGACTTGGATGTATTTGGGCGTTTGATCCATTAAACTACCTGTTACGCTACTTGGTCCAGCCAAAACATCGAAACTGTCATCCAATAAATTTACAAAATTTGGGTTAGTTGCCAAGGCGCCTGCATACAGCTCACCGCCACGGTAGGCCGCACAAACTTCTCCACTTGCCCAGGAATAGACACCGCCGTAGGTATTATTTGCTTGATCAGATAGCCACACTTTGGAAATAAGTCCATCGAGTGGAGCAAAATTTGGCGCAACAGATTCTGCTACACCCATGAAGTCATCATGGGTGATACCTTCAAGATTGAAGTTAACGACTTGGATATAATTAGTATTGCTCATAGGTTTTTCCTTTTGAACTGTGGTTGTTACCTCTGGAGATGGTGCTGCACAGGACTGGAACACCATTAAGCCGACACTGAATATAATTGTCGCCGGCCATACATATTTACCATTCATTTTCAACATCCTCTTCTCCTTTTGGTTATGTTTTGTATAAAACTGTTAGAATAATTTAGCATTATCCCAAAAATATTGTATTATTAATAGCCCGATATTATACAAATCATATTTATTATTGAAAACTCTTAAAGAATTATATAGAAGAGTTTCATCTTTTTTTGATTACAACAATTGTGATGTCATCGTCATTTGTGTTTTCTCCCATCCAATTATCCCCAATTTTAATTAGTTCATTCACAATATCTTTTGAAGATTTATATCCATTGTCATTTACACAAGACTTAACTGCTTCATAATCCAACATATCTCCATCAGAGTTTGAGCATTCGGGCAGGCCATCTGAAATGAGAACCAGAACATCATTTTTATTCATTTCAAAGTTTATCATTTCATAGTCTGCATTTTTTATTGATCCCAGGGGAAGCCCAGGAACTAGTATCTCAGTTGTTTCATTCTTGCTACTGTCAAAATAGTAGGCTGGTGGCATACCGGCAGAACTAAAGAAAACCCTATCTCTGTGGAATCTTGCAACATTCAACGACATTCTCATTTTCCCAAGATCAATTGCCTTAATTGCTCTATTGAGCTTCATAAGTGATTCATTGGGGTTATCAAGTGTTAAGCCATACAATCCGGCTTTCGTAATTGATACCATCATCCCGGCATTGAGTCCGTGCCCGGTAGCGTCACCACAAACCGCAAAAAACATATCATCTTGAATAAAATAATCATAGTAATCACCACCGACTTCCTCCGATGTTTTTATATGAGATACCACATCATACTGAATACCTTCTGGCGGCGACATTGGAATCATAGAAAGCTGGAAGTCCCTTGCTTCTTCTAATTCCTTCTTATGTTTCTTGAGCTCTGTCTGGTGTTGCTCCTGTTTATTTCTGTAAACTATAATCTGATAAACGCTTACGAACACAACAATAAAATATATAAAGAATGCAGTGTAACTCATAAGGGGATGAGGTACAAAAGAAAGCCCTATTGATGTTTCATTGCTCCACAGATTATCATTGTTTGAGCCCTGTACGGCAAAAATATAATTCCCGCGACCAAAGTTATTATAAGTAACAAACCTTACGCCATCCAGATCAGTCCATTTAGTATCAAGATTTTTTAAAATGTATCGATATTTGTTTTTTATTGGTTCGTGATAATTGAGGGCTGCAAACTCTATTGAAATAGATTTTACCCTATGATCTATTGTTATTTTTTCATTATTTGCTTCGCCTTGTTTATTTAGATATACTGTTTCTGTTGAGCCATCAAAATATGATTTTTGTAACCTGGTGATTAAACAGGGTGGCTTGTAAGAGTTAAACTTTATTTCAGAAGGTTTAATAATAGTTAAACCATTTGGCCCTCCAAAATATATATTCCCCAATTTGCTGGATGATACACTATTTCTAAAAAAATCTAAATCGGATAGACCATCATATAAATTATAATTCAACATTCTATTATCAGGTAAATTGAAATTGGTAATTCCATTTTTGGAACTTATCCATAGGGTCTTTTTGTCACTATGATGCAAGGCAGTTATGTAGTTACTGGGCAGTCCGTTTTCAACAAAAAAATGTTCAAAAGTTTGCTCGGTCTTGTCGAATTTATTTAAGCCTCCATTTGACGAACCAAACCAGATAGTGTTGGCATCGGCCTGTGAAGCGCTGGTTATTTTGGATGAAGATATTCCTGAAGTATTTTTTCTATTGAAAGAATAATGTTGTGGGTCTACTTTTTCATTTTTTAATAAGTATTCAACATTGCTTTTTTTAATAAAATAAAGGCCATTTGATATAGTTGATAGCCACATATCTTCATCAAAATCTTGGAATATAAACCGTATTGGATCATCAAAATAATAATTGATTATCGTAGGCTCCGTTAGAGATACTATTGATACACCACTGTGTGTAGATATCCATAAATGTCCATCATTATCATGAAAAATATCATAAACAATGTCATTCGTTATTATATAGTTTTCATCTACCGATTTTGATGAATAACGCAAAACACTACGATCATTTAAATCAATTTTTAAAAGCCCGCTAGTTGACCCAATCCACAAATCTTGCTTATCACCAAAAAAAATATCTGTTATTTGATTGACTCCTAACTCTGATTTTGAAATGTCATCATAACGAATCCCATCTGAAGATAAATATTCAAGACCATAGTCAGTTGCTACCCATAAAAAATCATTCCCTGTAGCTTCAATTGAATAGATTTTAGATCTTAACAAACCCCATTCGTTTTCTGAATCATATTTTATTGAAGAAAACTTTGAAGCTATTGCAGAATGCAAGCTTAGTCCGTTATTTGCAGTTCCAAACCAAACATTGCCAGCCTTGTCCTCGATAAAAGTATTTATGTTATTATCCGGAATAGAGCTTTGGTCATTTTCATCATATTGTAGATTAACAAAAGTAGTATCAAGAGTGTTCTTTTCTGGATTAGGAGGAAAAGTTATAGAATTTATTCCTCCATAGTTACTTGTGGTAAACCACACTTGATTTGTTTTTTCTGCTACTAATATGTTTTCTATTTCATTTTCAATGATGCTATTTGCAAAAAGAGTGACCTTTATATTAAAAAACTTATCATTGAGTAGATCATATCTTGAAATGCCGTCTTTAGTTGTTATCCATAAATTATTGTTAGTACTATCATAGTCAATGTCTCTGATATCATTATTTACGATAGAATTTTCATGGGGATTAAAATTAAATAATACAGGATCGGTATTTAGAGTATTTGGGATTTTTATCAATCCATCCCTAGACGCAATCCAGGTGTTATCATTTATCTCTACTATATCTGTTATGAAAGAAAAGTCAATATTTTCACGATAATTTTCATTCATTAAAGAAAATAGACTGTCTTTTTCAGAATCATATTTAAAAATATCGGAAAAAGAACTGATAATAATATTGTTGGACTGCGTTCCAAAAATTTTAGAAAAAGAATTTATTTCATTAAAATCACCACAACTTATACATAAAATTTTGTCTGCAGAAATTAAATAACGAAATATACCACCTGAACACTGTATCCAAATATTGCGATTCTCATCTTCAATTATTTTTTCTACATTTTTTAGGTCATATTTTTCATTGTGTTCAATCCGTTTGAACGTTCTAAATCTTGGATCTAACCTTGATAAACCAAGTTCTGTACCAACCCATATATACCCCTTTGTATCTTCATAGAGGCTTATAATATTATTTCCCAAAATAGATAAATCATCAAATATATTCATTTTATAATTAAAAAATTTGATACCATCAAACATCATTAGACCATTTTCAGTCCCAAGGTAAATAAATCCATTTTGGTCTTCATGTATTACATTGATAGTGCTTTCTGAAAGCCCGTCTGCGACAGAATAGTTTTTAAAATCAAAATTGTCTGCAGAAATTAAATTAAAAAAATAAAGCAAGATGAAAATCAGTTTGTGCTTGTTTGACAGTGCCATAGGTTGATGTGCTTACAGATAATTATTACGTTTTTTGATAAATAAAATTCTTTTAGGATTAAAATTACATCTATCATTTACTAATTAAAACGTATTCAATTTAAATTTCATTCGTGAAAATTCTAATATATACTTTATTTTCATTATTAATGTTTGTTGGATGTGATGAGCAGGAAGAAAATGAAAATGAAAAACCCGTTCATTACTTCTCAAAAGTTTTTGGTGAATTTGATGCTGAGATGGGGTACAGCATACATGAAACCCAAGATGGCGGGTTCATCATTTCCGGAGCAACGTCATCTTATTGGGCCACCGATTCCTTGCCAAAAATTGCAATGCCTCAACATGGGGTTACCAATGCTATAGTAGTAAAAATTGATTCTATTGGTGAGCAGGAATGGATTAAAACATTTGGCGGTGAATTATTTGAATCAGCCTTTAACGCTAAGGAAACCAGTGATGGTGGTTACTTTTTTGCCGGATATACTAATTCTTTCGGAAAAGGGCTTTATGATTTTTGGTTAGTGAAACTGAATGATAGTGGACAAAAAACATGGGAAAAAACTTACGGTACAGTAAAAGCAAATGTGGGGCTGTATGGGGATGTTACATCCGATGGTGGATATGTGTTAACGGGATACACTATTCCCGCCGAAAAAACGGACAAGGATGTTTGGCTAATAAAAACAAATTCAAATGGGGACTCATTATGGGCTGTAACCTTTGATGACAGCATGAATCAACAGGCCAATTATCTACAAGAAACAAATGATGGTGGTTTTATTTTAGTAGGAGAGACCCGTGGCCAAAATACAAACATAGATATTCTTATAATTAAAACGGATGCGGATGGGAATATGATTTGGACAAATACACTTGTTGAATCCAATAACGACCAGGCCTTTTCAATAAAGGAGACAGGTGATGGGTTTATTTTAATTGGTACAACTACATCACTCGGAATGGGAGACAAAGATATTTGGCTCAATAAATTGGATGAGATGGGCAATGTTGTATGGCAAAAAACTTATGGTGGTGAAGCGCTCGAATATGGTTTTGATATTGTTCCCGTTTCTGATGGGTATGTTTTTACAGGATCAACATCATCCTATGGGACTATGTTTTACGATCTTTGGGTTATTAAGGTTGATTTAAATGGTAATGATCTTTGGAACCAGATTTATGGCGGAACGATGATTGACATTGGGCGATCAATTATAAAAAACGCATCAGGCGGTTTTACAATTTTGGGTCAAACATCATCCTATGGTGCAGGCGAATATGATTTCTGGATCATTAAGACAGATAAAAACGGGATTGTTCCGTCAGATGAATCATAAATATATTTTATAGGGATATTTAAATGAAACAACTAAGAATGTATACTCTGATAGTTATTCTGGCAATCTTTACTGGATGTGAACACGAGAAAGAGCATGATCATGATAACCACA
>CAZCHA010000055.1:0-8322 GCA_964498175.1 uncultured bacterium | reverse complement strand
TTTCCACAGAACCAGTAAAAGCGATTACTCGCGTATCAGGATGTTCTACCAGCGCAGCACCCGTATCTCCATACCCTGTAATCATATTTAAAATTCCATTTGGTAAATGATCACAGCATTTTTCCAGCCATATCATCATGGAAAGGGGTGTATACTCTGATGGTTTTACCACTACTGTATTTCCGGCAGCAAGTGCAGGTGCAGCTTTCCAAGCCATCAAAAGCAATGGATAATTCCAGGGAACGATACATCCAACCACGCCATAGGCTTCTTTCACAATCATACTCATGGATCGGGGTGTTACTGGCGCTACTACACGACCTCGCTGATCCCGCCCGATCTCAGAATAATATTCAAATATGGAAGCGATCCATTCGATCTCATCCAAACATTCAATGATCGGCTTTCCACTTTCATGGGTAATGATTTCTGCGATATCACGATCGTTTGCTCTGCTTTTAACTGCTACCTCCCGCAACAAGTCTCGCATATCCAAAGAACCCAACATCTTCCAGTCTTTCCATGCGGCTTTGGCAGCCTGAACCGCTGCATCCACATCTGAAGCTGAACTATGTGGAACTTGTGCAATAATTTCCTCGGTGAATGGATTCTCTACATCGAACGTGCTACCGTTCATCGCAGCCACCCATTGGTTATTTATATAGTTTTTATGTTTCATAATTATTATCCTAAAGAATTTTCATTTAATGCTAAAAAATGCATTATCCAAGAAATTGGACATTGACCTTACTTAATATCCCATATAACTAATTGTAAAAGCTAATGGTTTGGAATAATTACTCTTAATGTTTCTACAATTTGATCAATGTGATCTTTTTCCACAATAAGTGGTGGAGATAAAGCAATGGTATCGCCTGTTATCCTCAGTAACAAATTATAATTATGAAACCCATCGGTAAACACATCATAACCGCGTGTACCAGGACTACCTTCTCTTGGTGACATTTCTATTCCTGCTACTAAACCTAAATTTCGAATATCAATTACATGGCTAGTGCCTTTCAGAGAATGAAGTGCGTCTTCCCAATAAAAAGCTAAATCATTGGTGCGCTCAAATAAGTTATCTTCTGTATAAACATCCAATGTGGCAATTAATGCTGCGGCTGCTATGGGATGGGCAGAATAAGTGTACCCATGAAATAAGTCAATTGCTTTTACATCTCCATCTTGGAATGAATCATATATTTCCTTTTTTACCAATACTGCACCCATAGGAATTGTTCCGCTGGTAAGCCCTTTCGCGCATGTTATTAAATCAGGTTCAACATTAAAATATTGTGCTGCGAATGGAGCACCCAGTCGACCAAAACCTGTTATCACTTCATCAAAAATAAGTAGAATATCATGTTTAGTGCATATCTCTCTAACTCGTTCTAAATAACCTTTGGGTGGAACTAAAACACCCGTTGAACCGGCCAAAGGTTCAGTGATAAATGCAGCAATTTTATCAGCACCATGTTTTTCAATTACCCGCAGCAAATCATCAGCTAATTCCTTTCCCCATTGTGGCTGACCTCTGCTGAAAGCATTCTTTTCCAGATTGTGAGTGGCGCAAATATGATCCACACTGGGAAGGAGTGAAAAATGTTTTTTATTCAGCGGTAAACCACCAACAGAAATACCGCCAAACCCAACACCATGATAAGCGCGTTCCCGTCCAATTAAAATGGTTTTATCAGTTTTTCCACGATGTTGCTGATACCCTAAAGCGATTTTTAATGCAGTATCAACTGATTCTGAACCAGAATTTGTAAAGAATGCATATTGAAAGGCATCTGATGGTGCTAAAGAAAGTAGTTTTTCTGCTGCTTGAAATGCCAAAGGATGACCCATTTGAAAAGAAGGTGCAAAATCCAATTTGGCAGCCTGAGTTTGAATTGCCTTTACAATTTTTTCATTTCCATGTCCGGCATTACAACACCATAATCCAGCTGTACCATCCAATACTTCAGTTCCATCAAGTTTTTTGTAATACATCCCTTTTGCTTCATTCATTAGCCGTGGCTCAGCTTTAAATCCACGATTCGCAGAAAATGGCATCCAGAGATGTTCAAGGTTTGATGGTGTCGTCATAAGAAAATCCTTTCTAAAGGTATGTGCTAGATTACTATTTTAATGAAACGGTTAGTATGAAAATTCAGATTTTTCAATTCGAAACCTATTTACTGACTAATTCGTCAGTTTCCTTTTTTATATCCCCAGTCCAATTATTGTCACGATTCACACCCAATGCATCTGCTTTCCGTGCGAGTCTCTTTTCTGCCAAGTCATGATGTGATGTAAGATATTGCAATGATTTTCCTACAAACTCACGCACAGTTTTGAAGCCATGTTTTTCCATGAAATTTGATAATCCTTCACACATTTCTTCAACCATTTCGTAGCCCTGCAACATTACACCCGTACATACCTGCACTGTAGAACTTCCCATTAAGATAAATTCAATCGCTTCACGGCTGCTGATAACACCACCAATACCTGATATTTCTGCATCAGGAACACCCCTTCCTATTTGAGACACCATGCGTAGGGCAATGGGTTTCACGGCATAATAGGAATATCCTCCGGGGGTTGAATGGCCCTCCACCGAGGGCATTGGAGCCAGCGTTTCGAGGTCAATATTTAAAATAGACGATATGGTATTGATTGCAGCAACTCCACCTGCACCACCTTTCATCGCGGCTTTGGCAGGTTCTGTAATGTCTAAAATATCGGGTGTCATTTTGGCCCAAATTGGCAAATCCGTAACCTCAGCAACCCAACCCGTTACTTCTTTAACCATTTCTGGGTTCTGTCCCATGGCTGCACCCATACCCTCTTCAGGATGGCCATGGGGACAAGAAAAATTCAATTCAAACATATCTACCCCGGTTTCAACGATTCTACCTGCTAATTCCTGCCATGAATCTTTATTATATTTCTCCATTATTGAAGAGATTAACACTTTGTCAGGATGAGCATCTTTTATTTTCTTGAATTCATCCAGCCATATTTCCAGTGTTCTATCGGATATTAGTTCGATATTTTCAAAGCCAATAATTTCACCACTTGGGGTTTTTAATTTTCCATATCGAGGGGCAACATTTATTACTGGCGTTTCTGTTAAACTAACCGTTTTTGCGGAAACCCCACCCCAGCCATTATCAAAGGCCTTAATGATGGTTTTTGAATTAGTGCTTGGAGGTCCTGACCCGATCACAAATGGGTTAGGAAATCTAATGCCGTTTACTTCTATGCTTATATCTGCCATAAACTTCTCTTTAAATTAATTTGTTTTAAAGTTCAACCAATTTATCATAGGTCTCCGGGCGGCGGTCACGAAAAAATTGCCAAGTTGATCTTACTTCATCAATCATATCCAGATCAAATTCAGCGACTAACAATTCATCATTATTTCTCGATGCTTCTGAAATGATTTGCCCTCGTGGATTTACGAAATAAGATGTGCCGTAAAATTCACCCAAGTTCCAAGGCTTTTCTGTTCCAACTCGATTGATACAGCCCATAAAATATCCATTGGCAGCGGCATGAGCCGGTTGTTCTAATTTCCATAAGTATTCACTTAAACCAGCAACCGTTGCAGATGGATTATAAACAATTTCTGCACCATTCAACCCAAGACACCTTGCCCCATCTGGAAAATGTCTATCATAACAAATATAAACGCCCACTTTTGCATATTTTGTTTCAAAAACTGGATAACCCAAATTGCCAGGTTTGAAAAAATATTTTTCCCAAAATCCAGAGGTATGGGGAATATGGTTTTTCCGGTATTTCCCCAAAAAGGTTCCATCCGCATCAATGACTGCTGCCGTATTATACAATACACCAGCTTGTTCTTTTTCATAAATCGGTACAATAATAACCATATTATATTTTTTTGCATATTCTTGCATTTGCTCCGTAGTGGGGCCAGGAATGGTTTCTGCAGAAGCATACCATGCATTATCTTGTCCTGGACAGAAATAAGGCGTATTGAATATTTCTTGCAGGCACAAAATTTGGACACCTTGTTTACCCGCATCTTCAATCATTGGAATATGTTTTTGAACCATTGCATTCATAATCTCTGCAATTGTTCCTTCTCCTTCTGTCATGGGAAGGCTCATCTGAATCAAACCGGATTTAATATTTCTAGGCATTAGCTTTCTCCTTAAAATTTATTATTTCATACCACCATAAAGGCCGCGTTTTAAAAAGTGCCCATCACCTTTCTTGCCTACATATTCACATTTATCTATGATAACATTTCCTCTGGAAAGAACAGTTTCCGTAAACCCTGTTACTTCAAATCCTTCATAGGCATTGTAATCTACATTCATATGATGGGTACACGTATTATTCACACTAATTGTTTCTGTTCGATTCGGATCAAAAATAACAATATCCGCATCGCTACCCACAGCAATGGTTCCTTTTTTAGGGAAAAGACCAAATGTTTTTGCGGCGGCAGTGGATGTTAATTCAACAAATTTATTTAAGGAAATTCTTCCTGAGTTCACTCCGCCATTAAAAACAAGGCTCATACGATTCTCCACGCCGGGGCCCCCATTTGGGATCTTTGAAAAATCATCAATTCCCAACATTTTTTGATCTTTGAAACAGAATGGGCAATGATCTGTGGCGATAGACTGAAGGTCGCCGAATTTTAATCCTTTCCATAATTCATCCTGATTCCATTTTTCTCTCAATGCAGGTGTCATAACATATTTAGCACCTTCAAATCCTTCTTGATCATAATAAGATTCATCTAAAAATAAATATTGTGGACATGTTTCAGCAAAAGCATGGACTCCTCGGTTGCGAGCGAGCATAACTTGTTCTAAAGCATCGGAAGATGATAAATGAACAATGTAGACTGGAACTTGCGCAACTTCTGCAATTGAAATGGCGCGATGAACGCCTTCTGCTTCCATTCGAGTTGGTCGTGTAATGGCATGATATTTTGGCTCTGTCTTCCCCTCTGCCAGAGCCTGTTTTATAATTTCATCAATAACAATACCATTTTCTGCATGCATACAAACAACGGTGCCATCTTCCCCTGCTTTGCGCATAGCGCGATAAATGGTTCCATCATCTACATATAATACACCTGGATAAGCCATGAATAACTTGTAAGAAGTAACACCAGCATTAGCCAACATTTTCATTTCATGTACACGGTTATCTTCTAGATCGGTCACAATCATATGAAACCCATAATCGATGGCTGTTTTTCCATCTGCTTTCGCATGCCATGTATCTAATGCTTCCAGCGTTGAATTTCCTTTGGATTGAATAGCAAAATCAATAAGTGTTGTTGTACCACCATGGGCTGCAGCACGTGTTCCAGTTTCAAAATCGTCTGCAGACGTGGTGCCCCCAAATGGCATATCTAAGTGGGTATGCGGATCTAATCCACCAGGAAATAGGTATTTCCCAGAAGCATCAATGACTTGGTCTGCTTCTATGTCCAGATTCTCCCCTATAAGGGTTACCGTTTCATTTTTAATAAATATGTCAGCCAAATAGTCATCAACTGCTGTAATAACACGGCCATTTTTAATTAGAACAGACATTATATTATTTCCTATTTACGAATCAATAAAAATTCTATATACTTTGGGCGTTATTTCCCCAGGCTTTTAATCCTCTTTCTTCGTCCGTCCCTGGAATTGTATTATCCAGTATTAATGCAGAAAATGCACCCACTGCCATCCCAGTGCTTCCCAATGTATTTAAAATATTAGCCAACCAACTAGGTTGGAATTCTATCGGGTGCTGGCTAAAATATTCTGGAACAGATAAACCCATAAAAAATGCAAAGCCCAGGATAAATAAATTTCGTGTAGAATTAAGGTCAACAAATTGCAAATTGGATAGTCCAACAGCTGCAATCATGCCAAACATTGCACAATACATTCCACCTACAATGGGTTGGGGAATTGTTGTAAACAATGCGCCAAATTTAGAAATAGTCCCTAACAATATCATTATAATAGCTCCCGCCTGAACTACTCTACGAGATCCAACACGGGTTAAACCGATTGCCCCAATATTTTCACTATAGGAGGTGGTGCCGTTTCCTGAACCAAAAATCCCCGCTATTAAACACCCAATTCCTTCAAATGTGATGCCCTTATTTATTGTTTCCTTATCAGGAACGGGCGCTCCAGATAGCCGGGCGCAGGCATAATAATCCCCAATTGACTCTACTATGGATGCTATATATCCAGCCACCATGCCAACAAATGCAGCTACACCAAACTGTGGGAATCCCCACTGAAAAGGATAAGGAATCCGAAACCACTGTGCCTCTTTCAGGTTTGCCAAACTTGTGTGTGCAGGATGTCCTGCAGGAAAAATGCCTAAAGCTGTACAAATAGCTGAAACAGCCCAAGCAGTCACTATTGCAAGTAGAATAGGATAAAGTTCAAACGTACGGTGCTTGCCACGGAGATATTGGCTGAAAAGAATTATTAAGAAAATCGTTAAGCCGCCAATAGGCCAATAGCGTCCTGCTTCCGGCGCACCAAACTTGAATAATGCTAAACCGATTAATGCTATGGTGGGTGCAATTGTTATGGGACCTACAAATCGTAATAAACGACCAACCATACCACTTGCCCCAACAATAATTTCAGCAAGTGAACCGGCGATAATGGCGCCTTGTACATGCTGCATACGTACTTCCCAACCGGCATTGGCTAAAGCAGCCATGCCACAAATTGCAAATGTCGGCGCTAAAAAGGAAAAAGTTCCACCTTGAACGATAGGTAGACGGTTTCCCCAAGTTGTCTGAAGTAAGGTAGTAATTCCACTAACAAAAAACATAGTAGCAATTAACCAACCTTTTTGTATTGGATCCTCTAAACCAAATGCCGGGGACAATAAAAGGGGAATGGCCACCGTTGAACCAAACATAGTTAAATAATGTTGGAACCCTAAAATAAGTGTTTCACCTAAAGGGGGAATATCATCAATATTATATAGCAATGAAGTTTGATTCTCTTTCATATACACCTTTTATTCATTTTTTTACGAGAAGCAATAGTTTGAATATTGTGCTCTATTCTTTTGTTTTGAATAGAATTCATTCTCTGTATTATACATAGAAAGTTAAACATACAAAGGAAATGAAATCAGCCAAATTTTCTCATTAGTTCACTACATGGAGAAACAGATGCCTTCCGTAATACCAGGAAACAAGGATCTCCAATACCATCATGGTTACAGCCCTGGCACCCTATAGGTATTGTGGCGGGCTGATTTGACAATTCAATATAAAAAAAGTGTGGGTGAACTAATTAATTTTTACGGTGGAGTTGATTGGGTAAAAGAAATTGGTGTTGAAATTATTGACTTTAATTCTAAAACACGTATTACGATGCTTGAAAATTATTTCCAGAGTAATCCATATATCTGGAACGATGATATCTGAGAAGAATAATTTTTAATCTTCATTTCCATACCACCAATCCTTGTTAGAATGGTCGTAATCGATAAATATATGTTTCGCTTCCCGGAACTCTTCTAAAGCTTCGAGCCCATGTTCTCGTCCGATACCAGATTGTTTCATTCCGCCAAAAGGTGCAGCCATATTTTCCATTAAGGGGCTATTAATACAGAATGTCCCAGCCTGAATATTATCTGCGGCTGTCAATGCTCGTTCAATATCCCGGGTGAAAATAGAGCATCCCAATCCATATCTTGTGGAGTTGGACATAGTGATTGCTTCATCTAGAGATTTTACTCGCTGCACCGGTATTACAGGGCTGAATGCTTCTTCCATAATAATTTCCATATTCGGCGTAACTTGATCAAACACGGTAGGTTCATAAAAATACCCTTTTTCAAATTGATCCGATTGTTTTCCACCTGTCAACACACGTGCGCCTTCTTTTTTGGCTAGATCCACTTTATTGATTGTGTTAGACAACTGCATTTTGGATGACATGGGACCCACATCTGTCCCTTTATCAAATGGATCTCCAAGTTTCACTTTATTAGCTTCTTCAACAAGTGCTTCCGTGAATTTGTCAGCAATACTGTCAAAAACATAAACCCGTTCTACGGAAGTGCAAACCTGCCCTGAATTTAAAAATCCACCCCAGGCAGACCCTTTTGCAGCCACTTCAATATCGGCATCATCACAAACAATGACCGGATCCTTACCTCCTAATTCCAGAGATACTTTTTTCAAATTATCCGCTGCCAACCGAGCAATTCGTTTCCCGGTTCGAACCGATCCTGTAAAAGTGAGAATGGGCACATCGGGATGTTTAACCAATGCTTCACCTGCTTCTCCACCCAAACCAGTTA
>CAZCHA010000054.1:0-8629 GCA_964498175.1 uncultured bacterium | reverse complement strand
AAGAATGGAATGGGATTAATTTGGAAGTGTACCATCATTCAACTCATACGTACAATGTGGATAAACTTATGGAAGGGATGAAAAAATCTATAGAGTATTATAATGAGTTGTACGGCCCATACCCGTACCGGCAATGCAGGATTTTGGAATTCCCTTACGGGAGTTATGCTGCTTCATTTCCAAATACCATTCCCTTTTCAGAGAACATAGGGTTTGTTTTGGATGTGGACCCTGACGATCCTGAAGATTTGGATATGCCGTTTTGGGTTACGGCTCACGAGATGGGACACCAGTGGTGGCCGCACCAGGTTTCTGGCGGGAATGTTCAAGGATCAGGATTCCTGAGTGAAGGATTGGCGGAGTATTCTGCCGTATCCCTTTTGGAAAAAGAAAAAGGAGAGAAACAACTCCGAAAATTTCTGAAATATGAACTGGATAAGTATCTTATTGGGAGATATTCAGAACAGAAATTTGAGCCCACTATCGTTCAGACAGAAAATCATCCCTACATCCATTATAACAAAGCAGGGCTTATGATGTACACTCTATCTGATTTCATTGGCAAGGATGTGTTCAATAGTGTTTTGGGAAGATTCATTGACAAGTTTCGCTATCAATCAAATCCTTACACCAACATTGGTGAATTTGTAAAAACAATCCGGGAAGACACACCGGATGACTTGCAGTACCTCATCACCGATACGTTTGAAAAGATTACCCTTTACGAGAACAAAGCGAAAGAAGCTTCAGCAGTTGAAAATGGAGATGGAACATTTACGGTTACCATGGAAGTGGAAGCGAAAAAAGTCTACTCCGACAGTTTAGGGAACCAGACCAATGCAGAACTCAATGATTGGTTGGAGATCGGTGTTCTAGGTGAAACGCTGGTTAATGGAGATATGGAAGAAATCCCGATCTATTTGGAAAAAGTGTTAATTGCAGATTCGTTGACAACCTTTACTGTTCAAGTGGATCAAAAGCCCATCAAGGCTGGAATTGACCCCATGCACAAATTTGTGGATCGTGATTCGGACGATAATCTGGTGAGGGTTATTATTGATGACGAGAATACTCGCAAAAATATTTAATTCAATTCGAATTTTATATTACTCAAGATTGGAGAATGAATAAATGAGAAAAATATTTCTAAGTCTGTTATTTGCTATTTCGCTCTATGGCGAAGATAACAAAATTAATGTTGAAGTCTACACGCTGGAAAATGGAATGACTGTAATTCTGAATGAGGACCATAATGAATCCAGTGTTTTTGGTGCAATAGCGGTAAAGGGCGGCGGTAAGCAGGATCCTGAGGATGCCACAGGTATTGCCCATTACCTTGAACACATGCTGTTTAAAGGCACACCTGAACTTGGCACGGTGGATTACGAAACGGAAAAAATATTTTTGGATAGTATTGAAATATTATATGATCAATTGGGAACGATCAGCAATACTGATCAACGCTTATCAATTCAAAAAACAATCAATGATCTGAATATTGAAGCAGCAAAATATGCTATCCCCAATGAATTTGACAGACTGGTAGAAAGTATTGGCGGCACTGGTGTAAATGCATTTACAAATGATGATATGATTGTCTATATCAGTAGTTTTCCTGGCCACCAGATTAATAAGTGGTTGGATATAAACAGTCATCGGTTTGTAAAACCTGTGTTTCGGCTGTTTCAATCTGAACTGGAAACAGTATATGAAGAGAAAAACAGAGCTATGGACAATATGTTCAGAAAACTCGTTGAAGATTACCTGTCAAATTTTTTCAGGAAACACCCATACGGACAGCAGACGGTAATAGGAACAGTAGAACACTTAAAAAATCCATCTTTATCAAAAATGAAGGAATATTATGAAACATATTATGTGGCAAATAATATGTATCTATTTTTATCTGGAGATTTTGATATAAACGGCTTAAAAGAAAAAATTGAGCAAACGTTTGGTCAACTTAAATCTGGTCCGGATCCATCATTTGTAAATATACAGGAAGATCCATTCCAGGGACGTGAAGTTGTATCAAGAAGGCTCACACCGATTCGTATCGGTGTAATTGGTTTTCGCATACCAAATCCTCGACATGAGGATTATGAAACTTTAAAAGTAATTCAAAATTTATTTAATAATAGATCATCTACAGGCCTTTTGGACAGGCTAACTGTTGAAAATAAATTGTTGGCTACTCAGGCAATTCCAGATTTGGCTGGTGCCGACTTGGGTGGTATGGCTTTTCTATATATACCAAAATTGATTTTCCAAACCTTTAATGGTGCGGAAAATCTTGTATTAGGTGAGATAGAAAAAGTAAAGAATAACGATTTTAGCAATGATTTTTTTGAATCGATCAAGCTTTCCATGATTCAGGATCATGAATCAGCTATCGAAAGCACTAACAATAGGTTAAACTATTTTCTAGAACTTATTTATAATTTTGACACTTGGGACGAAATGATGGCCTATCCTGATCGAATAACAGCCATAGATAAAGAAGATATTGTCCGCGTGGCAAATAAATATTTCAATGATGACTACCTTGTATTTAAATCCAGAATAGGTTTCCCCAAAAAAACAAAACTGGAAAAACCACCCTATAAAGCGGTAGAACCAAAAAATACAGAAAGTAAATCCAATTATACTCGAAAATTTGATACTCTTCCGGAAGAAGAACTAACACTTAGCTATGTAGATACTGGAAAAGATGTTTTAACTGCAAAGATCGCAGATAATTATTATTACTACCATGCCAAGAATCCTGTTAATACCATATTTACCATGCGCCTGGAGTACGGAATTGGGACCAGAGAAAATCCTTCGCTTCAATATGCTGCAGGACTATTGGGAATGATAGGAAATAATGAATATACCTTTGATCAATTCAAGGAAGAGCTTCAAAAAATTGGAGCGACTATTGATCCATTCGTTGATAGGAATTATTTTGGTTTTAACATCAAGGGTTTTGACAAGTATTTTGATAAAACTGTTGAATTAGCAGTTAGTTTTATATCGGGGATGAATGTCCGAAAAGAAGATGAAAAAAAATTAAAAAAACTTATTCAGGGTAGTATTATTGGACGAAAATTTGAAGCCAGAGAACCAAGTGCAAAGGGGAATGCTCTGAAGAATTTTGCTCTTTATGGTAAAAATTCGCCACTGCTAACCCGGGCAACCGTGAAGGAAGTGAAAAAAATGGATGCCCCTTTCCTTTTAAAACAAATAAAGCAGGCTATGCAGGTAGAAACCAATATCTTCTATACAGGAAGCCTCGATAGTGAAAGAGTTATAGAAAGAGTGAAAGCGAATTTTGTATTAAATGATGATTTGCGGAAATCAAAATCTCCCATTGTAGATGAATTAAAGTTGACAAATTCGAATACAGTATATTTCTTTAATGATAAAAAAGCCGTCCAGAGCCAGGTATATATTTTGACTGAAGGGGATGAGATGAGTCTTGAAGATCGAAATATGTCTTTGGCATTTGATCGTTATTTCGGAGCTGGTATGGCTGGTATCATTTTTCAGGAAATCAGAGAATTCAGATCCTTGGCTTATTCTGCCAGAGGCACGTACCAAAGACCCTATTATCTTAATGGAAAAGGATATTTCCAGGGTTATATGGGCAATCAGGCAGATAAGACGCTTGAGGCATTGGATGCATATTTGGAATTGTTAAGGAATATGCCGGAAAAGAGCGGAAGGAATGAAAAAATTAAGTCAGGTTTGATCCAGTCCCTTAATTCAAAAAAACCAAACTTTAGATCGATTGCGCAACGGGTCAAAACCTGGAAACACCAGGGTTTTCAGGCAGACCCCAGGGTTGCACAGCATGAACGCTTTCAGGAGTTGGAATTCCAGGATATTGTAAAATTTTATCAAAACTATATCAAAAAAGATGTGGTGACCATTGCTATTGTTGGCGATAAAAGAAAAATTGATATGGAAAAACTGGCAAAGTTTGGTACCGTTATTGAAGTATCCAAAAAGGATATTTTTAATTAATTAAAACATAATCTTATTTCTTTGGCTTTATCTTCAATTACATTTGTGATAGTGACTGAATGAAAATGTTTCAATGGCCATTTTTAATAATTATTGTATTAATAATTATATCTGGCTGTTCATCGTCGATCCCGGAACTGAACTATACACCAACAGAACAATATTCATTAGATAAATACTCATATTCGGTTGACCTAACCCGAGTAAAAAATGACAAAGTCTATGTTCATCTCCATTGCCCGGGGCTGGACCAAAAACGGGTAATCTTTCATTTTCCAAAAACCATCCCCGGAACCTATAGGGAACTGGATTACGGAGAGATGATCCAGGAGTTTAAAGCAAAGGACAGCCAGGGGGATAGCCTCCCTGTTCAAAAGATTGGGGATAATATTTTTGAAATAACTCAAGCTGAAGATTTAGCTACGATCCATTACTGGGTAGATGATACCTGGGATCATCCCAAGGCAAAAATGCGTATCTGGCCTATGGGCGGAACCAACATTGAAGATTCCACCAATTTTGTCATCAATGCTTCCGGGTGGTTTGGGTTTTTTGAAGAACTGGAAAATGTTCCAGTCCAGTTGGCATTGGAAAAACCGGAAGGAACAATGTCCTTTTCCGCCCTGCCTTCTTTCGACCAATCGGATGAAATAGATATTTTCCGGGCAAGAAATTATCATCACTTGATTGATTGTCCGATCATGGTGTCTAAACCGGATACGGCAACATTCACTATTGCCAATACAAAAATCTATATTGAATCTTTTCACGCCAATGGTCAGGTTGGTTACGCAGACGTGATCGAAAAAGAGATACAGCCATCCATGGAAGCGGTGGCCGCCTTTACGGATTCCCTGCCGGTGGATGAATATCATTTCATCTTATATATTAGTGACGGGAAAAAATTAATGGAAATTTTACAGTCTAAAGAGAAAGGATTCTTTACGAAAGTAAGAACTGTAATGGATAATGTTACACTTTTTGGTTCCGGAGCACTAGAACATGGGAATTCTTCCTTTTACTTCCTTCCCGACTTTGGAGATACAACCTTCACATCGATGATCAAAAGGGTGGCCTTGCATGAATTCATGCATATTTTTACGCCGCTGAATCTCCACAGCAAGTACATTGGTGATTTTGATTATGTGAATCCACAAATGTCAAAACACCTTTGGCTTTATGAAGGAATCACGGAATATTTTTCCAGCCTTATATTGGTTCAAGCTGGCTTGATTACACCAAAAGAATTTTTCTCGGACCGGTTTTCAAAGAAGATCAGAAGTGCTGCCAGATATCCGGAAAAGAAAATTTCTTTTACAGAGATGAGTGAAAATGTTTTTAAAAAAAAATACCAACGGCATTATTATCAGGTTTACCAACGTGGTGCTTTGATTGGGTTATTACTTGATATTGAAATTATCCGGCTTACCAATGGAAAAAAGACGTTGAAAGACGTGGTGATTGAATTGGCGGACAAATATGGCCCGAACCGATCGTTTGATGAGCAAACCTTCTTTGATGAATTCGCATCTTTGGTACATCCAGAACTCCGGCAATGGTTCAAGGATCATGTGGAAGGAACAGTACCCTTGGAAGTAGAAAAAGGACTTGATCTGATCGGTGTTGAATATTCCAAAAAGGGAAAACACGTTGTCAGCAAACGAATTATTAAGGATTATGGGTCCAAGACCTATATGATTTCCATGGGAAAATACCGAAAAATAAAAAAGGTAGGAGAAAAAGATCCCATAGGGTTCTTAGAGGGTGACCAAGTGGATATTGCACACCTGGAAAAAGTGCTTTATGATGATTTGGGCTACCCTGTGAAAGAGAATAAAATCGTTGATATTTTCATTAAAAGAGATGGTAAAATCATTTCACTACCCTATACTGTTGAACATAAGGAAAGGAAATATAAACATCGTCTTAGAATGATGAAAGATCCATCAAAATCTCAATCCGATTACTATTCAATCTGGATGGGCAATTAAAAAGTAAATACCATTCTTTTATCAAGCCGATCTTATTTCGTAAATTCCACCTCGCCTGTTGCATACTAAATAATATTTACAAGGGAAACGTACATGTCAAACTGGGACAAAGAACAGTTCATTAATCACCTGCGGGAAAACTGCAGTAGGGAGGTTGCAAAAATTGGTGTTTCTGTTATTGAATTTTCTGAAAAACACGGGACAGATGTTTCTTGGGGGCGCGGCGGAGATCATGGTACGTTAACTTACCGCTGTAATACAGATATTGGACCGCTGCCATTATTTCATATGACCTCGAAAGGACAATTGAATCTGCAAATCAATTTTATGCGCAATAAGGAAATACCGCCGATGGTAATCCAGGATATTGTATTGAAACTTGAATCTAATTTCTTACGCGATTACGATGAATATGAATATCCAAGCGATGTGTTTGTACCCATGGAAGAGTTGTTTCATACCCAGGCACAGGTGGATAAATTCCTGAAAACCATGGAAGGTGCCACCTATCGTTTGAAACAGTGAACCTGTCGAAAACTCTCTTTTAAAAAGGCTCCGTAATTGGAGCTTTTTTATTTACCTGCTCCAGGCCTTTTGAAAAAGAGGTGGGAGCAGGAGCAGAAATATATAAAAACAATAAACGCACATATGTCAATTCTAAAATCATTATTGGGTAATTTCCTGACCGATATGGTTCATTGATTGGTGCAAAAACAAATTACAATTTTATTTTTTCTTTCGGTTCTTCTGGCTAGTGACCGTTTTAATGACGAACTGCCCATCAGCCTGACAGAGGAAGAAAAAACCCGAATCCATGAGATCTATACCATGGGTAGGGACACAGATCCGCCGCCAACATCGATCCGAAATGTAGCGGAATATGAGCGAATGCAGGGCGCTCTCATTCGATATCCATTTGGAATCTCTACGTCTATAATTGCAGAAATGTCGGAAGATATTACGATCTACTGCCTTGTATCTTCCAGCCAACAGAATTCGGCATCAAATTCTATGGAAAATGGTGATGTGAATATGGATAATGTGGAATTTGTATTGGGTAATACGGACAGTTACTGGACTCGGGATTATGGACCCTGGTGGGTGGTGGATGGACAACAGAATATGTCCATTGTGGATTTTACCTACAATCGACCCCGTCCCAATGATAATCAAGCACCTTTAAAAATGTCTAACCATCTTGGCGTTCCCTATTTTGCTACAGATCTTGTCCACGCCGGTGGGAATTATATGACAGACGGACTGGGTATATCCGCGTCATCTGATCTGGTTTTTGAGGAGAATGACATATCCAATGATTCTGTACTGCAGGTTATGCAGGACTATTATGGCATCGACAGCTACCATGTGATTACTGATCCCAATAATAGTTACATTGACCATATTGACTGCTGGGCAAAATACCTGAGCCCCACCAGGGTATTGATCCGGGAAGTGCCTGCAAGCCATCCCCAGTATGATGAAATTGAGGAAACTGCAGATTACTTCGCAAATACTGTGAATGAATGGGGTGAACCCTGGGAGGTGCACCGAATCTGGACGCCGAATGACCAACCATATACGAATTCCCTTATTTTAAATGAGAAGGTGCTGGTGCCGGTTACTGGAAGCAACTGGGATGATGAAGCCTTGGCAGTTTACCAGGAGGTCATGCCTGGTTATGAGGTGTTGGGTTTTACCGGATCCTGGGAATCCACAGATGCGCTGCATTGCCGCATCAAGGGCATCCCTGACCTGGACATGCTCCAGATTTTTCACAATCCCGTCAACGATACTACGGGACCAGGAGAACACGGATATGAAATGGAGATTATTGTGGATGATCTGAGTGAAGCGGGATTGATAGAAGATTCCATCAGAATTTTCTGGAAAACACCTGAAACAGGTACCTGGTTAGCAGCGCCCATGTATGACTTGGATATTCCAGAAGAACCGGACACCCGCATTGGCTGGATTTCCGCTATGGCTGATACCGGGACCATCCAGTACTACTTTCAAGCCGCGGATTCATCGGGGCGGGTTGAGAAACATCCTCTGGCTGGCTACCATGAATTTATGGCCTTACCCACGAATGTCTGTCTTCAGTGGGCTGTAGGTGACCTAGATAATTCCGCCAGCATCGAAATCATTGATGTGCTGCTGCTTGCGGATCAGGTGATATCAGGCATACCGGCCGGTATCTGTCCTGGTTCTGTTGCTGATATCAATCAAGACGAAGCGATCGATGCCATGGATATCGTGCTACTGGCCAACCAGATCCTATATCCTTAATGCCGGGTATGCTTAATTCATTATTCATAATCCCGGGAGCACTATAAATTTCGACCCTTTTTCAGGAGAAAATGTGAAAGTTGATGTAAATAAGGTCAATGAATATACCCGGGAATTCCATGTGGATATTTCCTGGATGGAACTGAAAGATGATTTTAATGTCAGCCTGAAAAAATTTAGCAGGAAGATTAAAATGCCCGGGTTTCGTCCGGGAAAGGTTCCCAGGGAAAGATTGCTGCAGCAGTTTCAACCCAATATTGAAGCGGATTTCATGGAAGATAATTTCCAAAAATATTACCTGATGGCAGTTCAGCAGTAAGAAATAATCCCGGTAAATAAAG
>CAZCHA010000053.1:6805-8715 GCA_964498175.1 uncultured bacterium | reverse complement strand
GTGGAATACAGATTCCCTTTCTATAAATCGTTTGGGTTTACTATTTTTGCTGATGGTGGTTTATTAGCAGACCATACGGAGAATATTTTCTCAGAATCATTGGAATGGGACTCAGGAATTGGTCTCACTATACAAACTCCCTTAGGCCCCGCTCGTTTGGATTATGCAATTCAGGTAAATGATCCGGGAAAAAGAAAAATACAATTAGGTGTTCAAAATTTATTTTGATAAAAAAATAACTTTGGAACAGAAATTGGCTAGATGCATTAAATCATGACCAAACACTTTTCAGGATGATGAACAGGTATTAATTTCCGCCGCTTAAAAACTACAGGAACACAATGAAAACTAAATTTATTCTATCATTATTAGGATTATTACTAATCACAGGCTGCTCTAAAACAGCTGGTGAACTTTTTGAATTATCAAATGAAAACTTAAAAGATAAAAAAACAGATCAGGCCATTGATGACTTAGAGAGACTGGTGACCAAATATCCACAAGATAGTCTGGCATCACAAGCTCAATATAAGTTGGCCTCCATTAATTTGAACTGGAAAAACGACCTTACTTCTGGGTATGCAGCACTCCAAGCTACTGTAAATAATTATGGAGGTTCAATTCAAGCCATCCAAGCTCAAAAAGAGATTGACGAGTTTCCTGAATATATTCTGAATAAGGCTGAATCGCTTAGGAAACGGAAAATGGTGAAAGAAGCAGTAGAGCACCTTATGTATATGACAGAGAAATATACCGACCATGAACTAGCTCCAAAAGGGCAGTATATGTTGGGTGATCTCTATATGAATGAATTCCGTGATTTTCCAATAGCAATACAGGAATATCGGAAAGTTATCGAGAATTTTGCAGGTTCATCGCAGGAAGCACATGCCCTTTTCATGATAGGTTATATTTATGCGAATGTTGTGAATGACCCTAAAAGTGCAGAAATTGAATATGACGAATTTTTAAACAGATTTCCAAACCATGAGTTGGCTCCATCAGTCAAATTTGAAATTGAATTTCTTGGTAAAGGGATTGATGAAATTCCGGCCTTGAAGCACATCACATCGTAAACCAAGCAAGATTATGAGCGATTTTAGTTTGACAGAGATCAATGAGAAGATCTCGAAAACTTCAGTATTTGTAGATGAATTAAAAAAGAGTATGGCCCAAGTGGTCGTTGGTCAGGATGTATTAATCAACAAAATTCTGATAGCAATGCTAGCAAATGGACATATTCTTTTGGAAGGTGTTCCAGGTTTAGCAAAGACACTTACAGTCAACACTTTAGCAAAACTCATTTCTACGGAATTTCAACGCATCCAATTTACACCGGATATGTTGCCAGCAGATTTATTAGGAACTTTAATTTATAATCAGAAGACAGGGGAATTTGATACTAGAAAAGGTCCCATTTTTTCTAATATTATTTTAGCAGATGAAATTAACAGGTCACCTGCAAAAGTTCAGAGTGCCCTGCTCGAAGCTATGCAGGAACGGCAAGTAACTATCGGTGAAAATACATTTAAACTAGAGTCACCATTCCTCGTTATGGGAACTCAAAATCCAATCGAGCAGGAGGGGACTTACCCATTACCAGAAGCACAAGTAGATCGTTTTATGTTTAAACTTATTGTGGATTATCCCGATCATGATTCTGAAAGAATGGTTTTACGCCAAAATACTAAAAAGGTAAATATTGATAATTTAGCGGCAGTTGTTTCCAGCCAAGAAATCCTGGATGCGCAATCTGTGATTCTCGACATATATGTGGATGAAAAAGTGGAAGATTATGTTTTAAACTTAGTTTTTGCTACACGTAATCCTGCTGAAAATGGCTTAAATGATTTGGAAGGTATAATCGATTTTGGAGCTTCACCGAGAGCAACCATCAATTTGATTCGTGC
>CAZCHA010000053.1:0-6705 GCA_964498175.1 uncultured bacterium | reverse complement strand
CGTGGTATGACATTTTCGGAAGTCCGTGAATACCAGCCCGGTGATGATATCCGCCTTATCGATTGGAATGTAACTGCACGAACGGGATCCCCATTCATTAAAGTATTCGAAGAAGAACGGGAATTGACAGTATACCTTTTGGTAGATATTTCTGCATCGGGCGAATTTGGATCTGGCCAACAATTAAAGCGAGAAATTGGTGCTGAAATTGCAGCTGTCTTAGGATTTTCAGCTATAAAGAATAATGATAAAGTTGGACTTATCCTTTTCTCAGACGAAATAGAAAAATATGTTGTCCCGAAAAAAGGGAAAAGCCATGTACTCCGGGTTGTTAGGGAACTCCTTTATACTGAGCCACAACAAACAGGCACATCTTTGAAATGCGCATTAGATTATCTCTTGAAAGTTGCAAAACGGAAAAGTGTGGTTTTTATCATTTCTGACTTTTTAGACCAAGATTATTGGTCATCCTTGAAAGTTGTAAATCGAAAACATGATGTAATTGGTATTCGGCTCTACGATCATGCAGAAACAGAAATGCCCGATATGGGATTGGCAAAAGTGGAAGATCCGGAAACAGGAGAGTCCTTTTGGGTGGATACATCGTCCAAAGATGCGCGAACACGGTTGAAAAAAGAGATCGAAGTTCGTCAGGAAACATTTCAAAAAGAAACTCGTAAAATTGGATTTGATTTGATTCCAATTTCAACAAATCAAGATTTTGTTGAACCACTAATGTCATTTTTTCGAATGAGAGAGAAACGATACTGATGCGTACATTTTTCAGTTTCATCTTTTCATCAATTCTTTTTTCTCAAAGTCTCTCAATCGTTTCTGAATTGGATACAGCCCAAGGATTTATTGGTGACATATTTCAATGGACAATTAAGGTAGAAGGACAGAATGATCAAGCCATTCGTTTTCCGGAATTAGAAGTTTCCAATGATACAATTTCGATTCGGAATCAAACACTTATGCACGAGAATGGGAAATTAATTGGAATAGAATTTGAGATCGTGGCTTGGGATACTGGGGACTTTATCACGCCAGATTATGGTTTAGAAATCTTAAAAACTGATGGAACAAGAGATTATTCTATTTCAGCAAATCCAATCCATTATTCAGTTGGATCAATCTTGAATCTATCAGAAAATACAGAATACCGTCCTTTAAAAGGACCCGTGTCTGTTAAAGGCATTTTTCCTCTAAAAACCATTTTATTGAGTATTGTATTATTTGCTACGTTGGGAAGTATGATTTGGATTTGGAATCAAAGACAAGACATCCAATATCAGAAACTAGATTATACAATTAATGAATCTCCTGAAGATCGTGCAAAGCGCCGTTTAAGGGATTTGGATATGAATGGTCTATCCAAAGATTATTATGCAGACCTTTCTCATATATCTCGGGAATTTATAGAAACTAAATATTTCATCCGGACTATGGAAATGACTACGGAAGAGATCAATCAATTTCGATTCTTGATTCCTTTGAAAGATGAGATATTTTCCGAATGGGCCCAGTTTCTTTCAGAGGCAGATATGGTGAAATATGCTCGGGAGATTCCATCTCCAGAGAAAATGTCTACCGATAAAAAATTGATTTCTTCAATAATCTCTCAAGTATAACAACTTTTTGGCTCATTAAATCTCATTTCCTATTGTATAGTACTTTATGTATAATTAGAGTAGGCTTTTAGGGGGAATCTTAGGGAAGATAAAATCCGTTCATTTGAACACAAGAAGTCCGACCGTAAATTTCAGGCTAAGTTTTTTAATTAATTAAGGAGAACCATGGCAACCACATCAGATATTCGAAACGGAGCGGTCATCATACACAAGCACAAAAGAATGAAAGTTATGGAATTTCAGCACGTAAAACCGGGCAAAGGCGGTGCCTTTGTTCGCACTAAATTAAGAGATATCCAATCAGGAAAGATTTTTGATGAAACATTTAATGCAGGTCGTAAACTTGAATTTATTCGTGTAGAAGCGAAAACCATGCAGTTTCTATACGATGATGGTGAATCATTTGTATTTATGGACAATGATACTTACAATCAATTGAATATCCCAGCGGAATCTGTGGGTGTTGGCAAAAATTTTATGGTTGGTGGAATGAATGTGGATTTACTTTTTGATGGCCAGGAAGTTTTAGATATTCGTTTGCCATCTCATGTTGTATTAGAAGTAACCAAAACCGAACCTGGATTCAAAGGAAATACAGCGCAAGGTGCGAATAAACCAGCGACGGTTGAAACAGGATATACTTTAAATGTCCCACTTTTTGTAGATGAAGGAGATAAACTTAAAATTGATACCCGTAATGGTGAATATGTTGAACGGTCAAAAGAATAAAATTGAGTAGGAGTATTTATGTGGCAGGATAAATTAAAAGAGATTATTTACATTCTTGAAAATTCCAATGTGAATGAAATTGAAGTCAACTTTTGGGGAAGGAAATACCGAGTATCGAAATCTGGAAGTTTAACAGCAACTTCAGCTGCTACACCCATACAGACCACTGAACCATTATTGGCTCAATCAGAAACGAATGATTCCCAGCAAACGGAGACTGTCGAATCTGTAGCTAAAGGAGAAAACCATTTGTCTCCAATGCCTGGCACCTTTTATTCTTCACCAACTCCAGATGATCCTCCATTTGTTTCCAAGGGAGATTCAGTGAAAAAAGGTCAAACACTTTGTATCATTGAGGCCATGAAAATAATGAACGAGATCGAAGCAGAAATTGATGGTACGATTACTGAAGTTATGGTCGGAAATGGAGACCCTGTAGAGTATAATCAAACGTTGTTTATTATAAATCCTGTCTAGACCCACATGTTTAAAAAAGTCCTAATCGCAAATCGTGGCGAAATTGCGCTTCGTATTATTCGTGCCTGTCATGAATTGGGTATTAAAACTGTTGCAGTTTATTCAACAGCGGATGAATTATCCTTACATGTAAAATTTGCTGATGAAGCGGTTTGCATAGGCCCTCCCCCCAGCAATGAGAGTTATTTAAATATTCCTAGAATCATGGCAGCTGCTGAGATTACAGGTACAGATGCAATTCACCCCGGCTATGGGTTTCTGTCTGAATCAGCTCAGTTCTCCAAAATTTGTGAAGAGAATGGATTTACCTTTTTGGGACCGACTTCCAAAATTATCAATGCCATGGGAAATAAGGCTCAGGCCAAGATTACCATGAAAAAAGCCAATGTACCTGTGGTACCGGGTGGTGAAGGTATTTTAGAGGGTCCAGAAGATGCACAAAACAAAGCGGATGAAATGGGCTATCCAGTTATGCTAAAAGCATCAGCTGGTGGCGGTGGACGTGGTATGCGTCTTGTAAAAAAACCCGGAGATGTAATATCATCTTATCAATCTGCAAGCCAGGAATCTTTAACCGCTTTTGGCAATGGAGATATGTACATTGAGAAGTTCATCGAGAATCCTCGTCACGTTGAAGTCCAAATCCTTGCAGATAGCCATGGGAATGCAATTCATCTTGGTGAACGAGAATGTTCAATCCAGCGGCGCCATCAGAAACTTGTAGAAGAATCTCCTTCACCAATTGTGGATGAAGAAACAAGGAAGTTGATTGGTGAAGCTGCAGTGGTCGGTGCTAAAGCTGTTAATTATGTTGGTGTTGGTACCATCGAATTTTTAATGGATAACAATAAGAATTTCTATTTTATGGAAATGAATACAAGGATTCAAGTTGAACATCCGGTTACAGAAATGGTTACAGGAGTGGATCTTATTAAACAGCAGATTAAAATGCATGATGGGTCGAAATGTCCAGCCAATTTACAAGATTTTCGTTTGCGAGGACATTCCATCGAATGCCGTATCAATGCAGAAGATCCTGCAAATAATTTTATGCCATTTCCTGGAGTAATCACCAATTTTCATATGCCGGGAGGAAAAGGAGTTAGAGTTGATAGTCATGCCTATTCTGGTTATAAAATCCCTTCTCAATATGATTCAATGATTGGTAAGATCATTGTTCACGCAAAAAATCGTGAACGAGCTATTATCAGAATGTGCCGTGCTTTAGAAGAAACAATTATTTCAGGAATAAAAACAACTATTCCATATCAAATGGCAATCATGGAAAATGAAATTTTTAAGTCAGGGAATTTTGACACAAGTTTTCTTGAAACGTTTAATTACGACGCTGAAAAATACTCTCACAAGGATGAAAAATAATGAATACTCCAGACCAACTATATTACACCGAAGGCCACGAGTGGGCAAATTATAATGGGAATGAAGTTTCCATTGGTATCACTGATTTCGCCCAGAGTCAATTGGGAGATGTGATTTTTGTTGAACTTCCAGAAGTAGGAGAAGAAATCATCGCAGGAGAATCTTTTGGTGAAGTAGAGGCAGTAAAAACTGTTTCTGAATTATTTGCACCAATTTCCGGCACCATTTGTGCCGTAAATGAAGATTTAGAAGGTTCCCCAGATAAAGTGAATGCTGATCCATATGGAGAAGGATGGTTGATTAAAGTAACACCATCGAATGCAGATGAAAAAAATAAATTAATGAATTTTCTTTCTTACGAGGAGTTTATTGGTTAAATGTCTGTTTTTACAAAATTGAATTCTGTCATTAATGAAAAAGGAGCTGCCTATGTGGTTCTGATAGACCCAGACCGAAAAAATGAAGATTTTCTGGAATCTCATGTTGAGTCAGCAAATAATTCCAATGTGGATGCCCTTTTTGTTGGCGGTAGTTTGATGATGGATGGTAATAGTAACGATCGTGTGAAACGAATAAAGGATGTGTCCAATGTTCCTGTGATTTTTTTTCCAGGTGGGGTGGGACAATTAAATTCCTATTATGATGCTATGCTTTTTATGTCAGTCATATCTGGCCGAAATCCTCATTATCTCATTGGAGAGCAGGCCATCGCAGCACCTATGGTAAAAGACATTGGTGTAGAAACAATTCCAACCGGATATATGCTTATGGATGGTGGTGCAGGATCTACAGTTGAATTCATGAGTGGAACACGTCCTATACCTATGAATCGATCAGATATTGCTGTAGCACATGCTTTAGCGGGACAATATCTTGGAATGAAATTAATTTATCTTGAAGCAGGGAGTGGTGCGAATGAACCTGTGTCTACGGATATAGTTGGAGCAGTAACGGATGCGTTAGATATTTCTGTCATCGTGGGTGGTGGAATTCGAAATCCAAAAACAGCATTAGAAAAAGTTAAAGCTGGTGCTTCTATCATCGTAACTGGAACAGTGATTGAAGAAAACTCTAATTTGATGTCCGAATTAGCAGACGCGGTTCATTGGAGGGCTTAATGCAAGAAAAAATAAAAGAACAAATTTTAGCCAGTGCATCTATGAAAGAAGCCATGGTGATTTCGTGTATCGAAGATATAGAATCTGCTGCAAATTTGATGATTCATTCTATCCGAAATAGTGGGAAAATTTTGTGGTGTGGCAATGGTGGCAGCGCAGGTGATGCCCAACACCTGGCTACGGAACTCATGGGCGGTATGACAAGCCATGAACGGAAGCCGATCCCGTCTATTGCACTAACGACAGATTCATCTTTTATCACAGCTTGGTCGAATGATACCGATTTTGAATCCATTTTTTCTCGTCAAGTCCAAGGACTTGGACTTGAAGGAGATGTTTTAGTTGGTATTTCCACAAGCGGGAATTCGGATAATGTAATAGCCGCCATTAAACAGGCGAAATTCAAAGGACTTAAAACTATCGTATTTACGGGGAAGTTTGGTGGTATGATGAAAAATTTGGCTGATGTAACGATTTATATTCCCAGCGAAGACACCCAACGGATTCAGGAAGGTCATATTATGACAGGTCAAATTATTTGTGGCCTTATTGAAGATGATTTTTTAAGCTAGTATGGACACTCATTTTCAAGACTACCTGACCATGCTTCGGGTGGAACGAAATTTGTCCCCCCGTACTTTGGAAGCATATCAGCGGGATTTAAAACACTATTTATCTTTTATCGTTGACAAAGACATTATATCCCTATCTAATATATCACAAATGCATATTCGAGAATATATTCGAAGTCTTAATGAAAAAGGGTTGGCTGCATCCAGTATTGCCAGAATATTTTCATCCATTCGATCTTATCATAAATTTTTATCCGCGGAAAACTATGTCGATGAGAATCCAACATTGATTTTAACCAGTCCGAAGGCGCCCAAAAAACTGCCACACGTTCTCATGGAAGAAGAAATTTCCGCTATTATCAATGCAGTAGTAGAGACATTCCAATATGCTAAGCGAGATAAAGCCATTATCGAAATGTTGTATTCCTGTGGACTTCGTGTGTCTGAATTATGTGCCTTGTCCTTAAATAATTTATATTTAAATGATGATATGATCCGTATCATGGGAAAAGGGTCAAAAGAAAGATTACTACCTGTGGGTGGGCGAGTAAAAAATTTTCTTAATGATTATTTAATTCACTGCCGTCCAGGAATTCAAAAAGATAAAGGATCAAGTTCAGTATTTTTAAGCCGAAACGGCAATCCCTTAACACGGGCTATGATAAATAATATTTTACGGAAATGGTCACAGGTTGCCGGCATAAATAAATCTGTTTCACCGCATACTTTGAGACATTCGTTTGCAACTCATTTATTGGAAGGCGGTGCTGATTTAAGATTTGTACAAGCATTGCTGGG
>CAZCHA010000052.1:0-8913 GCA_964498175.1 uncultured bacterium | reverse complement strand
TCATTTCCTGAAACATTTTGAATCCTTCTGATTTGTATTCTAAAAGTGGATTCTTTTGTCCATAAGCACGAAGATTGATCCCTTCTCTCAACTGATCCATGGCATAGAGGTGATCTTTCCATTTATCATCGATAGTTCGCAAAATCACAAATCGCTCAAACCCACGCAACGCATCTTCCGGTAGCAAGGATTCCCTTGCTTTATAAATGGATCTTGCTTCTTCAACTACCCAATCAGCAATATCGTTTGCAGTTATATCTAAATTCCCAGTAGACGTCTGGATCTGTTCTAAAGAAGCATCCACCAGGATATGAGAAGCAAAAGATTGTTTTAAATGATCCCAATCCCACATGTCTGGTGTTCCCATAGAAGACTGGGCTTCAATTTCATCCATGATAAAATCATCCAAGATCTGCTCGGTTGTCCCATACATATCTTCTCCGGATAACGCCTGGTTACGAATATCATAAACCACCTGCCGTTGTTGATTCATCACATCATCATATTCAAGTAGATGTTTCCGAATACCAAAATTTCGGACTTCCACTTTCTTTTGGGCGTTAGAAATTGCCCGTGTGACCATTTTTGCAGAAATGACCTCACCTTCTTCTATCCCCATTTTATCCATAATGCTTGCCACACGATCTGAACTAAATAGACGCATCAAATCATCTTCAAGCGATAAATAAAAACGAGATGAGCCTGGGTCACCTTGTCGACCGCTTCGTCCCCGTAATTGTAAATCAATTCGACGCGATTCATGGCGTTCTGTTCCAATAATATGGAGCCCACCTAATTCCTTAATACCTTCACCCAGTTTAATATCAGTCCCCCGTCCAGCCATATTGGTTGCAATCGTGACAGCACCTCGTTGACCGGCTCGAGCCACAATTTCAGCTTCACTTTGGTGCTGTTTTGCGTTCAAAACATTATGAGGTATATTATTCCGTTTTAGCATACGTGCTAATAATTCAGAAATTTCTACAGAAATTGTTCCAACTAAAACAGGTTGACCGCGATGATGGCATTCAGAGATCTCGTCAATAGCTGCATTATATTTTTCCCGCTTTGTTTTATAAACCAGATCTTCTCGATCATCTCGGATAATATCCCGATGTGTTGGTACCACAGTCACATCTAATCCATAGATTGATCCCAATTCTTCTGCTTCAGTTTCTGCAGTTCCCGTCATCCCTGCCAATTTATCATAGAGCCTGAAATAATTTTGAATAGTGATGGTGGCCAATGTTTGAGTTTCTCTTTCAATTCGGACACTTTCTTTTGCTTCCAGAGCCTGGTGAAGTCCATCGGAATACCGACGACCCGGAAGAACCCGACCCGTGAATTCATCCACTATCATTACCTTCCCCTCCTGTAGAACATATTCCACATCTTTTTCATACATGGTGTAAGCACGAAGCAATTGATTAAAATTATGAATAGTCCCGCTTCGCTGGGCATGGAGTTGATGGGCTTTCTCTTTTTCCTGTTCCTTTTCAATAGAAGAAAGTTCACCCATCTCTTCAATCTCTAAAAGCATTTCACCTAAGTCCGGAATTATGAATGTCTCAGGATTATCCGGTGCAAGTAAATGTCGGCCCTTATCAGTCAAATCCATAACATGACTTTTTTCTTCAATAGCAAAATAAAGGTTTTCATCTACCTCATGCATTTTCTTATCACGGATATAGATGGATTCTATATCATGAGCCAACTTTAACATGCCAGTTTCCTGAAATATCTTCATGACCTGCCGATGTTTTGGCATACCTCGTTGGGCTTGGAGCAGTTTTAATCCGGCAGCATCCTCATCATCATTTTTCAATAATTTTTTGGCTTCCTGAACAAGCTCAGAGACAAGAGAAGTTTGTTTTTTCACCAATCGTTGAACATCAGGTTTAAGAGTGGTAAATGTTTCATCAACCGGTGCATCAATGGTACCGGAAATAATCAAAGGTGTCCTGGCTTCATCAATGAGAACACTATCTACTTCATCAACAACTGCAAAAGCATGACCGCGCTGGACCTTATCTTCTTTTTGAAGTGCCATGTTATCACGGAGATAATCAAAACCAAATTCGTTATTTGTACCATAAGTAATATCACGATCATACATTTCCCTACGTTGAACATTATCCATTGAATTCAAAATAAATCCGACAGTAAGTCCCAATCGTTTGTACACTTCTCCCATCCATTCTGCATCACGTTGAGCGAGATAATCATTCACAGTTATCACGTGTACACCCCTGCCGGAAAGTGCATTCAAATAAATGGGCATGGTAGAAACAAGGGTTTTTCCTTCACCGGTTTTCATTTCAGAAACTTTGCCAGAATGGAGCGTAATGGCTCCTAATAGCTGAACATCATATGGTACCATTTCCCAGAGTATTTCTTGACCCGATACAAACCAGGAAGAGCCGCAAATTCTACGGCACGTTTCTTTCACGATGGCAAAAGCCTCTACCATGATAAAATCGAGAGCACCTTGTTCTGCTTTTAAGATTTCTGCTTCTCGCGTCTGACGATCTAAATCGGTTTGTAGAGATTGAGCCTTCTCTAAACGCTGATTGATCACAAATTCTTTCAATTCTCGGGTTCGAGTAACCAGATCTTCATCCGTTTTGGACGAAAGGGTCTCATATAATTGGTTTATCTTATCCAAGGTAGGATGAAGTTTTTTCATCTCCCGATCAGATTTTGTACCGAAAAATTTTGCCAGTATCATTTTAGTTAATGCTTATTTTTTTGTTGAAATTCTTTAAAAACCGCATCCAGAATCCCGTTGATGAATCCTGAACTTTCGTCTGTACTATACACTTTGGAGATTTCCACCATTTCGCTAATAGAAACCTTGGGTGGTATTTCATCCATAAAAAATATTTCGCAGATGCCCATTCTTAACAAAACCTGATCTATTTGAGCCACTCTGTCAAATTCCCAATTTTCAAGGTGACTTTTGATGATTTCATTTGCCCAATCCATATGATCCAATACACACTGAAAAAGTAAAGAAATAAATTTGAAATTTTTATTCTTTTCAGGATATAAAGCCATTATTCTGTTTAAAACAACGTCGGGTTCATCATCAGAAAACTGTTGGGCATATAAAGCTTGCAATACACCTTCACGTGCGATCCTTCGTGGATGTATTTTTGAATTTATCATTGATTTAATTAGTTTACAGGCAGAACCCACCCGAATGGATCTTCAATTTCTTCTCGTTGAATTCCCACAAGCATTTCCCTTATTTTCTTTGCTAATGGTCCCAATTGATTTTGATTTATCTCAGTAGTCTTCCCTTGATAGGTTATTTTTCCAACTGGTGTGACAACCACAGCTGTTCCTGTACAAAAAACTTCTTCTGCGCTTAAAAGATCATCGACTGTGATTTCAGTTTCCTTCACTTTAATTCCTAAAATATCTGATGCAACCTGGCATACTGATTGTCTTGTAATTCCACCTAGGATTGATCCATTCAAGGCAGGTGTTATTAATACTCCATCCTTATAAATAAACACATTTGCAGACCCTAATTCTTCTACAAACTTTTCATCTTTTGCATCTAAATAAATATTTTCATCAAAACCTTCTGCCTTGGCCTCCATAAGAGAGAAAAGAGATGCAGAATAATTTCCAATTGCTTTTGCATTCCCAATCCCTTTGGGTGCTGCACGATGATAATCAGTATTGACTTTCAAATTAAGCGGTTTAATACCTCCTTTAAAATAAGGACCCACCGGTGAAACGATTACCATAAAAGTATATTCAGATGTTGGACTAACGCCAAGAATAGGCGCTGTTCCCCAAACAACAGGACGAATATAAAGACTTCCCCGTCCATAGGGCGGAACATAATCTATATTATCTTTGACTGTTTTAATTACAGCTTCCAAAAAATAGTCTGGATCCATTACTGGCATACAAATTCGCCGGGTTGAAAAAGCCATTCTTTTTCCATTCATATCGGCCCGAAAAAGCACCACATTCCCTTTCGATGAGCGAAATGCTTTAACACCCTCAAAAACACCTTGTCCATAATTCAGGACACCTGCAAAAGGAGACAAAGAAATATCACTGTAGGGAATTAAATCACCGCCAGACCATTTCTCGCCTAAGGCACAGGTGGAACGAAACATACTTTTTGTTTCCGTAACACTAAACCCCAAGGAGTCCCAATCAATATTTGGTTTTGTATTTAAATTCATTTTAATAAATCTCTGCCAATGACAAGTTGTTGGATTTCAGATGTGCCCTCATAGATCTGTGTAATCTTCGCATCCCTCATGAGTCGTTCCACACCATATTCCTGCATATATCCATATCCACCATGAATTTGCACACATTCTGTTGCTGCTTTCATAGCGGTGGATGATGCATAAAGTTTTGCCATTGAACTTTCTCGATAATAATTTTTACCGTCGTCCTTTAATTTTGCTGCACGCCATACGAGCATTCGTGCAGCATCAATTTCCGTGGCTATATCGGCCAACTTATTCTGGATAGCACCAAATTCGCCAATGGTTTTTCCAAACTGTTTTCGTTCTTTTGCGTAGGATACACTTGCATCCAAAGCAGCACGGGCTAATCCAAGTGCCTGTGAAGCAATTCCGATTCGTCCACCGCCCAATGCTTTCATAGCTACTTTGAATCCCTGACCTTCTTCACCAATCATATTTTCAATTGGAATCCGACAATTCTCAAAATAAAGTTCACAGGTATCAGACGCACGAATTCCCAATTTGTTTTCTTTTTTTCCAGTAGATAATCCAAGTGTCCCTTTTTCGACAACAAATGCAGAAATCCCTTTATAGCCAACATTTATTTCTGTCATACAAAATAGAATGACAATATCTCCATTAATCCCATTTGTTACCCAATTTTTGGTTCCATTGATCACATAATGATTCCCTTCTTTTTTTGCAAAGGTCCTCATATTACTGGCATCTGAACCAGATTCGGGTTCGCTTAAACTATAGGCACCTAGTTTTTCACCTATTGCAAGTGATTTTAAATACTTTTCTTTTTGATCTTCGGTACCATAATCCACTAAAAGTTGACAAACGAGAGAATTATTCACAGACATGATTGTAGATGTTGCTAGCTCTATCGCGGCTATCTCTTCCATAGCGATAACATAAGTCAAGGTATCAAAACCTGCGCCACACCATTCTTCTGGAACCATCATACCCATAAAACCCAATTCACCCAACACTTTAATTTGTTCAGTAGGGAATTCAGCTTTCTCGTCCCGGTCAATGACACCGGGTGCTAAATGTTCTTTTGCAAATTCTCGGGCAGTTTTTTGGATGAGTTCCTGTTCAGATGTTAGGGTGAAATCGATCATACTTTTTCCACAATCAAAGCGGATGCTTCTCCACCACCAATACAAAGAGTTGCTAATCCGTATTTTATTTCGTTCCTGGCCATGCCATTCATCAAGGTTGTAAATATCCGTGCTCCGGAAGCACCAATGGGATGCCCAATAGCCACAGCACCCCCATAAATATTTACCTTAGCAGGATCAATTTTATAATCATCAATGGCGGCCATAGTGACTGCTGAAAATGCTTCATTGATTTCCCAAAGATCAATATCATTTGTTGATAAATCTGCTTTTTCTAATACTTTGCCAATGGCTTTACCCGGCGCCGTGGTAAACCATTCTGGTTCATGCGCTACAGAAGCTTGAGCCACGATACGGGCAAGCGGAGTGAGTCTGAGTTTATTTGCCTTTTCCTCACTCATAACAAGAATTACAGCTGCACCATCATTCAGTTTTGATGCATTTGCTGCAGTAATGGTACCATCTTTTTCAAAAGCTGGCCGTAGCATAGGTATTTTATCAAATCTGGCTTTACCCGGTTCCTCATCTTCCATAATAAATACGGAATCCCCTTTTCTTTGTTGTATTTTTACTGGAACAATTTCAGAATCAAAGACACTTTCCGCTTGTGCTGTTTGGGCACGTTTGTATGAAGTTACGGCAAATTCATCTTGAGCTTCACGAGTATAATTCCGTTCTTTTGAAAGCATTTCTGCGCAATTCCCCATATGGGTATCATTGTATGCATCCCAAAGTCCATCATGAATTAAACTATCTATCATTTTTCCATGACCTAGTCGTTGGCCGGACCGTGCATGTTTCAAAAGATAGGGCGCGTTGGACATGCTTTCCATGCCACCAGCAATCACCACTTCTGCATCACCACACCGAATAGCTTGATCTGCCAACATCACAGCTTTTAACCCAGAACCGCACATTTTGTTGATGGTTAATGCTTCTACCGAACTGGGTAATCCTGCTTGAATGCTTGCCTGTCTTGCCGGAGCTTGTCCGATTCCAGCTGATAAAACATTACCCAGGATGACTTCATTTATTTGGGATTTATCGATGCCGGTTTCTTCCACTACTGCTTTAATCGCAATTGCTCCAAGCTCCGGAGCTAATACGGATGATAAATTACCTTGAAATGCGCCGATGGGTGTCCGTTTCGCCGCAACAATAACTGATTGCAGTTGCATTGTATTCCTTTAAAAAGCGTGTATACGAGAGTCTTGAAATTAAAAAATAATTCCTATCTTTGCTCTGAAAATAGATGGAAGTATTTTTAGATAAAAAACCTCTATTATTTTATATTTTATTCAATGGAAGAATTTGCGTCATAAGCTTGGATTATTTTCATTACAAGAGAATGTCGTACCACATCATTGCTATCCAAAGTAACAAATCCAATACCTTCTACATTCTTCAAGATATTTGAAACTTGTACCAACCCTGAATCGGTTCGTTTTTGGAGATCGATTTGTGTAATATCTCCTGTTACAATGGCTTGGGAACCAATGCCAAGTCTGGTGAGAAACATTTTCATTTGCATCAAAGTGGCATTTTGCGCTTCATCCAGTATCATGTAAGCGCTATCCAATGTCCTGCCCCGCATATATGCTAAGGGAATAACTTCAATAATTTTTCGTTCAAGAAGTTTTGTCAATTTATTTTCAGGAAGCATCCTTCTGAGTGAATCATATAATGGAGCTAAATAAGGATCAACTTTTTCCTTCAAATCGCCAGGAAGAAACCCAAGGCTCTCTCCTGCTTCAACTGCTGGTCTACAGAGGATAATTCGATCTACCTCATGATTTTCCAATGCCGCTACTGCAAACGCCACAGCGAGAAATGTCTTTCCAGTACCTGCAGGACCTATGCTAAAAACCACATCATTTTTTCGAACAGTTTTTACATAAGCTTCCTGACCCTTTGTTTTCGGTACTATTGCACCTTTTATACCATAATGGATTACAATTTCCGGTACGCGGATTTCACCATTTGAATTTTCATTTCCCGAGATAACAAGGGCGATAAGATTTTGTACATCTCTTACAGTAAGACTACCTTTTCCAGAAAGGGTTTCCATCATTTCATGAAGAATTTGATGGCTATGTTCAACATCAGGATTGGCTCCCCGAATCTTGATCGTATCACCTCGGGCAATGATGGTTGCAGGGATTGCTGCTTCAATGAGTTTTATATGGGCATCAGCCACACCGAGCAATGCTATGGGCTCAAGCGTTTTTAGTTCAATGACCTTTTCCATATTCCAATGTAGGCTGTAATTTCATCCATCGAAATTTAGGCTAAAGGATCCTTCATAACTTGAAACAAAAATACATCCTATTTCCTATTATATTTTTAGGATTCATTTTACTGGATTGTTCCAGCACCCAGCAAGATTCGATTGCCAAAAATCAGAATGTAGAATTTCTGATAGAGCAAGGAAACTTATTTTGGCAACAGCGATCAGACTCTATAACCTTGAAAAAAGCTGAACATTTTATCAGTCTTGCCTGTCAACAACGTCCCGGTCAATTCGATATCGCTATTTTATATGGACAAATTTTGTACACGCGTGCATTATTTTTTGAAAAAGATGCTGAAACACAGAATAGTTTATTTTTACAAGCAAGCCAACTTTGCCAAAAAGCAGTATTAAATCATCAAGATTTTTCTGTGATTTATAATAATGCCCAAGGTGACAGTAGCTTTAAAATGCTTACTGCATTAGCAGAAGTACCTATTTCTGTTGTTCCTGGTTTATTCTGGTGGGCCACAAATCTAGCACGGTACCTAAATACAAGACCAGTTATCGAACGATTAAACCATAGGGAAATATTAGAGGTATTAATGCATCGAACCTTGTCATTGGAACCAGGATTTTTTTATAGCGGCCCCTATCGATTCTTTGGATCTCTTTATACCCGAATTCCTGGGATAGAATTATCCCAATCAGAAACCTATTTTAATCAGGCACTCTCTGCTAATCCGGATTACCTCGGCAATGCGGTTCATATGGCAGAATTCTATCACCAAAAAACAGGAAATCGAGAGCAATTCCATGCAATGCTAACTGATGTAGTAAAGGCTAACTTTTCAACCAATCCCGATATAATAGCAGAAAACTTATTTTACCAGGATCGAGCTCGTTGGCTCCTTTCTATAGAATCTTCATTATTTGAATAATAAATCGTACATTTATGGAATAAAGATCAGAAAGGATCTTGTTAAAAAAAAGATGGAAAACAGATTATTACTTCCACGATCATATTGACAAACACAATAAACTGAAACAATTTACTCCTGTATTTGTTTTATGGTCTTGATGGCTCTAATTTCAATTAAACTTGATAAGGATCTCTCAAATGAATATACATTATACTATTCATAAATATATGGCAACCAACCTGATAACCTTCTCTCCTGATACGCCAATTGAAACAGCCATTGAGACTTTTTTAACCAATAAAATATCCGGTGCACCTGTTGTAGATGTTGCGGGTAAGTTGGTAGGGATTCTTTCTGAGAAAGATTGTATGAAAACTCTCTTTGAGGCCTCCTATTACAACAATCTTGGTGGA
>CAZCHA010000051.1:0-8967 GCA_964498175.1 uncultured bacterium | reverse complement strand
TACCAATAGTAAACATTGGAGCAGTCTTAAGGTCTTCACTTGCTTCAATGCTAAGGGTAAGGATATCCCCTGCTGTGGCTACCTGATTGCTAAAGGCATTATCTGATACAATGGTTACAACATCTAAAGTTGGAAGGGTTCGGTCAAACCTAACAGCAGAGCCATTACTAGTTTCAGTTGTTGTTGCCACACTATTTCCTGCATAATCCATTAAGTCAACCTGTATAGCTTGGTCACCTTCTGTATCACTGTTTTTCATGGTATATGTTCCAGACCAGCTAGCGTCTGTAGCACCTGCTTCTTCAGTAATAGTAGTCTCCCCTGCAATCCAGAAAGTTGGTTGCTGCAGAAATTCATTTGCAACTAATTCTAAAGTGAGTATATCACCTACCTTAGCTAGAGTTGGGTCATTTGCATTACTTGATGTTAAGATTAAGTCATCTATAACAGGGGTTGTTTCATCATATGTAACCCTTATTCCATCAGATGTTGTCTCCACAGTTTCGCCTGAATTACCATTTATTGCATCATAATCAATTGAGAAAGGAATTTCATATCCTGCCCCATTATTATCAGTAGTGCCATCGGCATCTGGATGGCCCATATCGTAGGTAGCCTGCCAAGATTCAATCAAACCATTATGGGTTAATGTTTTTGCCGGATTTACTGCATCACCGTTAATCTCTATATCGATTGAACTTTGAATTAATTGTTCAGCCGAATTAAATGAAAGTGTAAGAATACTTTCGGTATTTGCATAGGCTGTAAATCCAGAATTATCAGAAACGAATGCAACATCGGTTAACGTAGGTTCTGTTTTAGAAAACGCTACATTTGATCCTTCAGTAATTGCAGTATGGGTAACTCCCGGATTGCCGGCACTATCAGAAAATGAAATACTAAAATCCAATTCATCATCATCGGCATCATTTGCTGTCATTTGGTAAGTTGCGGTCCAATTTTTTGCATCATCCCCTTCCTCTACATCAGCCGGGTTTGTCGCTATTGTAATAGTGGGTTCTTGAATATTTTCATTAGTAATTACTATCAATGTTATGATATTTAATGGAACAGCCAACTCCTCACCATTGTCATTATTAGATTCAATAGTGACAGTAGCAATCTGAGGCACATCATGATCAACTGTAACATTCTTCCCTTCTGTTACACTTGTTATCGAGATACCACTATTACCTACAACATCTTCATATGATATAGTAAAATCAACCACGCCTTGCGTGTGACCACCTTCCACTGCTTTTTCAACCGTCCAGTTTTTTTCATTTATTCCCACTGAAAAATTTGGATTGGCACCTAAGATTGATACGCTGGGCGGTGTTTGTAAATCTTCATCAGAAACAATTGTCACGGTAATTATATCATTTTCTGCTGCCCAATGTGAAAATGTATTACTTGAAGCGATGGTTACTGTACCTAAAACAGGTTTAGCCATATCAAAAATCACTACACTCCCATCATTGGTATCAGTTTCCTCATCACCCTCATTACCAGCAGGATCAAAATAATTTGAAATGTTTATTGGGATAGGAGAATTATGATGATCCTCATCAGTGTCATCAGACATCGTATATGTCGCAGTAAAAGTATTGGTTGCACCAACAATTCCAGTTCTTGTGACAACTGCCGTATTACCCGCAATAGTGACTGTTGGATCAAGGCCAGTCTTGAGGATCTCGTCTGAAGTAAGCGAAACTGTTATTTCATCCCCAGACATAGCTCTTGTATGATCATCATCAGTTGTTGCTGTAGAGACATCATTGTCAAGCGATCCAATTGAAATGATTGTAAAACTAGGTGCTTGTTTATCGAAAGATACACCTCCATCTGCATCATTAACCAATTCGGTTACCTGGTCCCCTTCATTACCTGCTAAATCTAAAAAATCCACCGTAAAAGCAATTGCGTTTGTAGTTGCATCGGTTTCTTGCATTTCATATGTAGCCGTATAAAAACTCTCGCCATCATTTGCGGGTGATATTGTAACATCTGCAGAATTACCCGCTATTGTTATTGTTGGCTTTTGTATATCATCATCTGCAGTAACAGAAAGAGTAATGACATCTTCAGGTTTAGCTAAAGTTCCAGCAGGATCATTGGTATTATTCGATGTTATAGTTACTCCATTATTAAGGTTAGGAGCTGTTTTATCAAAAATAACATCATCCTCATCCGTAATTGCATCTACTTCAGTACCTACATTACCGGCATAGTCTTTGAAATTAATTGTAAATGGAACCGTACCTTCAGCATCTCCATTTACAGTAGTATAGGTCGCGGACCAGCTAGCCCCACTGCCTGAAACAGCATCAGCATCATTACCTAAAATAGTAACAGTAGGGTCTGCGAATAAATTTTCAGTATTGGCAGCGGTAAATGCTAATGTGATTATACTTCCTTCTTTTGCATAAGCTGGATTATCATTGTTTGTTGAAATTGTTACCTCATCTAATGTTGGTGACTGCCTGTCAAAAGTAACCGATGACGAATTCGTAGTCGTTGAACCTGATCCATCATCTGTGATTGAAGTACCATCCACACCATGGGCATTTTGGAAAGCTATTGTAAATGTCACCGCCCCTTCAGTATCTGTATTATCCATGTCATGAACGCCAATGTATGTTCTAGAATCACCTCCTACATTAGTGATAGTGACGTCTCCCCCACCTCGGCCCCCAATGGTTATTGTTGGGTTCCCAATCAACGATTCATTCGCAACGAGTGATACTGTAACACTATTACCGATCATTGCCCAATCGGTATTGTCATTATCAGAATAAATTTCAATAGTATTCAGTGTAGGAGCAGTATTATCGATACGGATATTACTACTTGCAGATGTTACAGTAGTTGTATTACCCGCTAAATCAACAGCTGTATAAGTATAATTTGCATATCCATCATCTTCAGTCCCTGATACTGTATGTCCCACTTCCCATGCCGTTTTGTTTATGGCAGTAGTTGTCTGATTGGCAACATCCTGGCCAGCCACTGCAGCATCTTTCATACTATAAAGAGGCTCATTAGATCCGATCGAAATTGTAATAACATCACCAATTGTAGCTAAGTCAGTATCATCATTTGATGAAACAAGAGTTGGATCATCTAAGACAGGATCCGTATTGTCAAATTCTACATTTGAATTATCTGTAATGTCATCCTGATCCACAACAACACCTGAATTTCCTGCTAAATCCATAAAATTTATATTAAATACAATATCCTGCTCATTATCTTCAGCATCCATTGTTTTTGTGGCAGTCCATGTGTAGTTATTGTTATCTTCCGCCTCTGTAGCAGCTTCACCATCAATGGTGACTACTGGAGTCTGTAATGGTTCATTACCTGTAGCAGTAAATTCAACAGTTACATCGCTTCCTACTCTTGCATAGGCATCATTAATGGTATTATCTGAAGAAATTTTAACAATACTTAAAGCTGGTACAACTGAATCGAATGTAACATAATCACCATCACTTGTAACTATAACATTACTTGCGGTATTACCTGCTTTATCTTTAAGAGCAGAAATTACAAAAGCGACTTCTCCTTGAGCATCTCCAGCTTCCATCGTACGTGTAGCAGTAAAGGATGTAGCTGCTACGTTTGGATTTTTAGTAGTTGGTGTTTCACCTGCAATCGTAATGGTTGGTACTTGTATAAACTCAGCAGCTCCATCAGCATCTTCTGCGGTGATAGTCAAGGTGACAACATCACCTGTCGTTGCTAAGAGACTGGTATTATCTGCATTATCATCTGAAAGTATCGTAGCACTAACAATTGGAGCAGTATAATCTATAGTCACCGTACCAACAACTGCTGGATCAAGCGTATTATGTGTAACTGCAGCTGCGGATCTGTTCTCATATTCATCATAAAATAGGATATAAAAAGCTGCTGTACCTTCAGAGTGATTGGCAACCGTAGCTGTAACTTCCCAAACCTTGGCATCAGCTGTTGCAGCTATGTTAGCTGTTAGACCAGGATTACCTATTGTTGCAGTCCATTTATCTTCACTTCCTAGATTTTCATTGTCAGCAGTTAGAGTTATTTTAATCTCATCACCTGTTGTTGCCCATTCAGTATCGCTATTATCAGAAACAATGGTAATAGATGTAAGAGTTGGTTTTACCAAATCAAAATTTCTATCTGAAGGAGAATTTGGAAAAGAACTTCCATTTTGGTCTAGGACACGAAGTTGGAAGGCAATGCCTTCAACCTCACCCGGCCATCCAGGAGTATCGACTAATTCTGCATGACTAAAATTAATTTGGCATTGATAAACCCCATTCTGTATTACTGGTCTAAAATCACCATTCCCATAAAGGGTACCGTCATCTGCATCTCCAACAGCTCCGGTACCATTAATATTAAACCATCCACCGCCATTAAAATTAGCCTGAACAGAATAAATTAAATTTGACATTCCGCTGCCCACAAGCATAATGCCACCAGCACTTCCGCCAGCAGCACCATTACTCCCTTCTTTTGCTTCAAAGTTATAATGGGCCGCTCCTTCAGCGTAGGTAAAGGTGACAGTCTGGGAAAACACAATACCTGCTTGCAATAGCACGAGAATAAAGAATAATTTTATTTTATTATTTTTAAACATCTTCTAACAATGAACTAAGAAAAGATTTATACCTAAAGCTCTGCAGGATAACTATAATTATTTTCCGTATCATCCCAAAGCATTTAGTCTGGTATGTGATGATTTTCATTTTTAAAAAAATATAGTTAGAGGTTGATGCCTAGTACAATGATTCCATCCACCCAGCCCGTATGTCCAAGTTCCGATTCTTCCTTCGTTGTTGCATTTATGACTTCGGTAGAACGAAATCCACCACGAATATCTAAAATGCCACCAATCCTGAATCCGTAGGTTGCTTCCATGATAAAGCCGGGAGATGATCCCACAATTCCAGTACCTAGTTTAATTTTACCGGGACCAGCTGGAAAAGCCAATATTCCCATTGCTGAAATCCCCGCATAGGTATCGGTACCAGGGGGCAACGTATGGGTGAAGTTGAATGTACCAATTTCAGCGCCAAATCTGAATTTCATCCCCAAAACCTGCATTAGAACGGGGAATTCAACGCTACCCCGTATATCAACATTTGATGCCCAATCAATTATATTTTTATTTACAAACCTCGGTGATCCACCTTGCAAATCAATTGTGTATCCCAAATTTTCAGCTTCGTCGGATAATACTTCATTGTCTTCATCTTCATCAAATTCATCTTCGTATTCTTCATCATCTTCGTATTCTTCATCATCTTCATATTCTTCGTCTTCGTACTCTTCATCGTCGAGATATTCGTCATCATCGTATTCTTCATCATCGTATTCTTCATCATCGCCGAAGAATTCTTCCACATCATCAACATCATCTGGATCTTGAGCGTAGAGAGAGGACGTAGGTGCTAATATGAGCAGGCTTAAAAGAGCCCATAGAACAACCTGGGCATTACCAAATGGAAAAGAAAGGGTCATTCTTTTCGACATGTCGAACTCCAAAGAAGGTGTACCACTCCCGTGACCACCTAATGTTTGTTTATTTTTACTTACCTCGTGAGTATAAATACTCACTCCAAATATAAGGCAAGGGCCTCGTCGAAGGCAAATTTAAAATTAAGATTTATAATCTATGAAAAAAGCCTCTTTTTAGAAGCTTTTTTGGTGTACGCCCGGGAGGATTCGAACCCCCAACCTTCTGGTCCGTAGCCAGACACTCTATCCAGTTGAGCTACGGGCGCATATCATTGTAAATAAAAATAAGATTTTTCTTTTATAAAAGGCTGTCGAATTTAAAAGATGTTTAGACAGATATAGTAAGGATAAATTTGTTCAGATATAAAGTATAACAGCTATTTATGGTATGTTATCCCCTAAAACCATTTGTACAAGTGCAACAAGATCAAAAACATCGATTTGGGTATCTCCATTCACATTAGCTGCTTCATAGCTGCAATTATTACCATCTTCGATTGCCATTATATCAACAAGGTGCAGTATGTCCATTACATTTAGAATAATATTTCCATCCATATCTAATGTGGCATCTGTATTTCCAATGACCCAAATATTTGCATTATCGCAAAGATCACATACATCCCCTAATCCATCATCATCTAAATCATCCTGATTTGGATTATAGGTATGGGGACAATTGTCTTCCATATTATTAATTTCATCCCCATCTACATCCATTGGTAAATAGTCTAGAGCAGAATCAATTGCATTTAGAATCCCATCTTGGTCAAAACCAATCTGAGAATAAATAATCTCCATATTGTGATCAAATACAACGTGATGTGGAGCGATTCCCTGACTATAAATATCAATGAGACTTTCATCTGCTTCACCATCTAAAATAGGGTATGAAGTGCCAAATGCATCCGCCCATTCAGAGCAGGAATACGTTCCCCATTCCACACCATAATCAATCATCATAACAGGAGCACCACTATTTACATAATTTTGCCATAACCCTTCCTGAAGCGGAGCCTCCGCCTGGCAGGAACTTCACCAGGATGCAAACAGGGTTAACCAAGTCACTTTGTAATTACCACCGTTTACGACACCATTACATTCATCATATAGATTAAAATACCCTACCCCATTTTCACAATACGGTATTGAAAAATTAGATGCTATATCACCCACACCTAACGTTTGAGATAAAGTCTTAGAAATAAATAATGCTAAAATGTGAAGTCTTATTAACCTACTTATCACTCTCTTCAACCAACTGTTATTTGATCGTTTAATACAAATCTAAAAGATGGCACTGTAAGACAATTTAATCCCATCATTAAAGGGAGCTATTGTTCGGCAAACACCATTGCTACAAAAAAGGCCACCTTGCAGAGAACCATATAAAATAGAGATTCTTTGAGAAGATGTTAGATTATAAGCTAACTCCAATGAAACCCACTTTTTTTGTATAAAATCCGGGGGGTCAACTTTATTTCGTTTCCCTGTAAAATATTTCAAATCTCCAAATATTAAGGCCTCTAATGGATTATAGTATGGGTCAACTGTGGTCGGGCCAGAAAATGCGTTTGTATGATCATGAGTCAAGGTGGCAGACCATTTGGATGCTTTCCCAATTGTTAATGAGAACATTCTATTTAACTGAGTATCAAAATTTTTCGAGCCAACATAAAATAGATTATCATATTGAGTGAAATTTGAATCCGGGTTTTCTGAATCGATCAATACCCATAAAGAATCTGATATGCTGTAGGACTTTGAGTTTCCTTTAGAGATATTTCTCAATTGTTTTTCCTGATATTCAAAATTAATACTTACTGAATATCCATTATTAAATAAATAGGATATTTCCAGAGGATAAGTAATTGATTTTGACTCTTGCCACATTTTAGATTCTACAGGATAAAGATCTGTGAAACTCGTGTCGAAACTTTCTGCAGAATCAATAACCGTATACTCATAACCATATAAATCAAAATATGTGGTATCATATTCCCAGAAAGAGTTAATGACCCTATCTTGCTGCTTTCCTATTAAATAACGCATAGTCTCCAAAATATCTCTGTTTTGACCTCGACCTAATTTATAATAAAGATTATCATTCAATTGGGAACCACTTATTTCAAAATAATTTTCCCAATATGGTAAAGCAGACGGATTTGAGCCAGGCAAATAGCCATCTAGGGGAGTATCCACCCAATCAAATGGTGTTTGGGACTGCCATTCCTCATTCCGGCTCAAATGAGCATATTGAGCAATAACATCTAAATTTAAGATTGAACCGGTTAATGATAATTGCACACCTCTTTCATCATTAAAATTAAATTGATGTGCTACTCTTCCAAGCAAAGTAGAATTTTGTTCTCTGACTAAAGTCGGCATTGCCTGGAATGCAATTCTATTGCCATAATTATCAGCAGTAAAACTTGATTGCCCTTTATCAAAAGCATATCTCTTATATTCTGTCGATAGTCCCCAATTTCCCCCATATATATTAAAATTCAAATAAACACCATGCCCTGACTTCAAAGAATCAAGGGGACCGTCAGAATTTATATTAATTTTTTCTGTTGAAACTTTATCTACATATTCCACAAAAAAATCTACATTATCCAAAATCCAAGAACCATATACTCCCTTCATGTTATGGAAAACAAATGTACTATCTCTTAAGTAGTTCAAATTAGAAAACTCATGGTTCTCTTTGGACGAAAGGTGTGAAAGTCCCAGTGACACTGAGTTTAAATCAAAGAGAATTTGGTTTGCCGAAACATTATGTGAATTCTTGTACTCGGGGATTCGTAAATCATTACCAAAATTCCATATTTCAGAATTTCCATTAATATGGTTAAAAGTAAGCCACCCCTTTTCATAGCCCAAAAACATACCCCGTATCCCATTATCAAAATTAGTTGTTTGATCATCAATTTGATTTAAAACGAGACCTCTCCCCCAAAACTCATAAATATCCCCAAGTTTAACAGTATAATTATCATGACCATATTCTATGCGAAACTTTCGAATATCATTGATTGTGAAACCAATATCCGGTGGATTAGAATATTCGTATTGGATCCAACTCTGAAAATCTTTATAAAAAATATTTAAATCGAATCGATTTTCTGTATAGGTATAGAAATTATAATTATCTCCGAACTTAGATGTAATAGCAGCATTATAAGATAAGTCTTCTGCAAAAAGACACGTTATAAAAAATGAAATAAATAATAAAAGTGGCTTACTCATATTAGGCTGAATTTGCCTATTCGTCTGTGGATAAACCTATTGCAGACTGTATCTCTGATTCAATTTCAACCTCTTCACCGGGCATATACCCTTGATGCCGCCACAGAATTGTTCCATCTGTATTAATAAGGATAAGAGTCGGCATGATTAGACCATTCAGCTTTTTTGCTATTTTTTGATTGGGATCTAAACCAACGTAAAAGG
>CAZCHA010000050.1:0-9401 GCA_964498175.1 uncultured bacterium | reverse complement strand
GCTCCTTACAGAGAGTGACGAATTTTTCAATACCATATTCTTCAACATCTCGCTTAGACTTAAAGCCCAATTCTTTTTCAACTTCAATCTCTACCCATAATCCTTGACAATCAAATCCATTTTGATATCGAAGATCATAACCGCACATTGCTTTATAGCGATTATAAATATCTTTTAAGGATCGACCCCAGGCATGGTGCACACCCATGGGATTATTGGCGGTTATAGGACCATCAATAAAACTCCATTTAGGTTTTCTTTTATTCTGTTCTCGACGTTTTTCGAAAATGCCGTTCTTTTCCCAGAATTTCAGGATATCATGCTCTGCCGCAATGAAATCAACTTTAGTATTTACTTTTTTAATGCTCATGATAATGGAAAAATATTAAACAAAATGTGACGGGGAAATTATCTCAATTCAGTAAAGATAGTCACGGTTGTTTTATAAATAAAAAACGCCCTTAAGGGCGCCTTTTAATAAAATTGTTTTAGTTATTCAAAATTAAGTGTATAGAATCTGGACCCTCCATTTGGTTTCTTTACCAACACGAGTATAGCACTCTTCTCCCGGGATTTTTCCACCAGTCGATTGAAGTGTTTCACAGAAGTTACTTTTTCAGTTCCTACGCGTTTTATAATATCTCCTTCACGAATCCCATTATCATACGCTTCTCCATTGGGATCAATTCGAGTAACAACCAAAGCATCTTTTTCTTTAAGATCATATTTTTCTTTGAGCGAATTAGTGATTTTTTTCAGCTGTAAACCAAACTCATTTGGCTTAACTCTTTCTCTGGTTGCATATTGCTGGGGGTTATCAGGCAGTTCTTCCAGGACTATTTTAACAGTTTTTGGAGAACCATCTCGAATTACTTTTACCCGGTTTAAACTATTTGGAGAACTTAAAGAAACAACATTTTTTAAATTAGCAGGATCTGCAATAGGTTCATCATTGAATGCAACAATTACATCGCCTTCCTGAATACCCCCTTTTTCTGCAGGACTGCCTTCAACCACATCTGTGATCAATGCACCATTACGGGTACTGATATCTAAAGCTTGGGCAGTTTCATTATCCAACTCCTGAATAAATACGCCCAGCCAAGACCGCGTGACATATCCTTTATCAATGAGATCTCTCATGACCCGGCTTGCCATATTTGATGGAATGGCGAATCCCACGCCCCGATTTGATTTTTCATATCCACCTGTGGCTATGGCTGTATTGATACCAATTAACTCTCCTTCCATATTCAACAAGGCACCGCCGCTGTTCCCTGGATTAATGGCAGCATCTGTTTGAATAAAATCTTCATAACTTTGAGTATTCATGATATTACTTCTTCCCAAGGCAGATACTATCCCCGTCGTTACGGTGTGGCTTAAATTTTCTGAAAAGGGGCTGCCAACAGCTAAAACCCATTCACCCACTCGAATTTTATCGGAATTTCCAAGTTCAATATCATTAAGATTATCAGCATCTATCTGCAGAATTGCAAGATCAGTTTTTGGGTCTGTACCTATGATGATTGCATCAAATTCCCGTTTATCAATCAATTTTACCCGTATGCCATCCATCTCATCCACCACATGATTGTTGGTTAGTATATATCCATTATCTGCGTCTATTATTACGCCCGAACCAAGGGCATTGGTTTTGAATTCTTTTTGCCTAGGATGGTTGGGCTGATAAAAAAAGAAACCAAAATTCTCAAATTTTTCCAGTGATATTACTTTGTCTGTTATAATTGTTACAACCGCTGGTCTTGCATTTTCTGCTACATCCGCAAAAGCTTCACTGAATTGCTGTAAAACTGAATTTTGTGCGCTTAATACTCCAACCCACAAAATAGAAGTTAATAATTGTTTCATTTTATTCATCTCATGTTTTGTTTTTTCAATGCTGCACGATCTCTGGAGTTCCAAAAAAAACGAAAAAGCCCTTGTATTTCTACGAGGGCTTTTCTGGATACATTTTGTTCAGATTTACTTCAAGAATAACATTTTTTTCGTAGCTTGAAATTCATTTGATTGAATTGAGTAAAAATACATCCCTGTTGCAACTTGGCTTCCTATATCATTGGTACCATCCCAAATAATGGCATGGTATCCTGGTGCCATATTATCTGAAGAAAGGGTCCGAATCTTTTGTCCCACCAGATTATATATGGCAAGGTTAACATTACCTATTTCAGGTAAATCAAACCTAATCTCCGTGGAAGGGTTAAACGGATTTGGGAAATTTTGATGGAGAGCAAATGCTCCAGGAATTACTTTCACTTCAGAAGAATTCGTCCGAGCAACTGTGTTAATAAGGCTTCCATCTGCACCAGCTAATTTAATACCATCAAGATTTACAAAAGAATTCTCGCGCTCATTTCCCATGAATTCAACCGGAATTGACATATATGAATTTTCTGTTGCTTCAATATGTCCACCTTGTAGATCAGCAGCAAGCACTTTCAATATTCCAGGCTCTTTTTCAGTATAAGAGATCATGACGTTTTCCTGAAAATTCAATAATGAAGGTGTCATAACCTTTACCATAGTAGGATCATATTTGAGTTCGAATTCAATCCCGCGAACTGGACTGCTGTATTCAATTTCGAAGGTCAATAAAGATTTTTCGAAATTAGTCTTCAGATCGATGTAGGCAATTTCGCCTGCATCAAATCCAACGACTCTGCCTGTTCCAGCAAAAATGATATCAACCATCATGACAACATCTGCAATATTGATTTCTTCATCACTATTTACATCACAATTTCTGAATTGGTCTTCCGTTGGAACATCTTCTTCAAGTATAAAATCCACAACCTCTAGTACATCATTGATTGTCACTTCACTATCAAAGTTTGCATCACCTAAAGTATATGGTACTGTACAAGCAACATTGGAATGTCTGGATTCTAAATCACCATAATTATCCGTCGCCCAATATGCTGAAACATTGTAGCAATATTCCAAATAATTCGGGCTTGCGGTTACAGTTGCAAATGTATCCGCTGTTGCAACAACAAATGTTTCTGACCCACCTGTATCAACTTCATAGACTCTGTACTCAATCAGGTCATCTCTATCAACATTTAATGGGGATGGATTTAATGGAACATAGGGTTCATCCAACTGTGTCATAAAGTCTGGATTTTCTGTTTCAGATTCGGTTATAGCAATATCCGTATAATTGGTAAACTGGCCGATAGATACAGGCCTATCTTCAATAATATCACCTGTAGCTGTCATGGTGTATTGTCCACGCCCCGGGACTCCTAAGAGTTGAACAAGGATACCAAAATCACCTGTCAGCCCTGGATCACCAGCAACAACGTCAAAAATAGTGGCCCATTCAGCACCGGTGGAAACCCAGTTCCTATCATAGTATTCAGGAGACTGCGGTTCAGTATCGTTGGCAATTCCCATAAAGCCTGATAAATTTTCATTAACAACTATATATATATCACCACTCGTGATCTCAACTCCTACGCCGGAAACATCAAATTCAAATTGGATTAATTCAGCAGGGGCTGATAAATCAGCGCTCGGTACTAAATTAATAGGATCCCCTACAGGTCCCATTAATAATCCATCTGGATCCAAGTAAACGTCCACTGCAGCACCCACTGCACTTGCACCGCCCTGGAAGGATAGAACCAAGCCATTGAGCATAGCAGGATAGTTGGGTGGAGTAAAACGGACACCGAATTGACATTGACCACCACACCCAATTTGAGCTTCCAATTCATCATCATAATAGGCCATATCAAATAGAGTTTGACCGCCTGGGGTGCGCCATTGAAGGTAAACTTGCTCATCAAGTGCTGTTGCATTCAAACCAACTGGGGATGGCATATCTGGACTCAAAACAAAGTCTTGCACAGTTGGATCTGCTTGGGCTAGAACTTCTACATCCTCGCTTGATGTGTAGAATCCGCCGCGACGTGCCGTTACTGTATTAGTCCCAACATCCAGATTCCAAAGTGTAAATGTTCCATCTGTTCCTGTTGTATCAGATGCACCACCTGAAGATACAATTACACTATCTAAGGTTGCGCCATTCGGATCTGTAATGATCCCAATAACATCACCAAAAACATAGATCGGTTGTGCATCTACCGTAATCATTTCACTTTGATAATTATCTTCACCTGCAGCGCCCTCATAAATAGCTGACACGCCGAAGGTATAGGATACTTCATTATCTAATCCATAAAAGGTATATCCGGTAGTGTCAAATATGTCTTCGTTATCCATGACATCATCAACGTAAACATTGTAACCGAGAAAATCATATTCATTGCGGCTTGTTCTGCCGTCCGATGTCACAGAGAAATTGTCAATAAGATACCAGTTTAGGTCAAAAGTCGTGGCGCCATAACAATGAAAGCGAACCTGAATATTATCTGTGAGGCCAGTCACATCGTAGCTGAAGGTAGCAAATGGAAAATCTTCTCCGGAGTTTTCAAATAACTCTATAACATTCCATGTGGCATCAGTACCCGTTTTATATTCAATGGAAAGAAATTCGGCACCCGAGGGAGACCAATTATCAAATTCAAAATCGAATCCCACTGTAACATCCGTGAGCTCGCCAAGAGGAATCAGAGGTGCGTACAAGCTTTGGTCATAATTTTGAACTGATGGACTCCAGTTAAAGCGCATACAAGGCGCAGGATTACCGGAAGCATCATCATAGACCCAGTTATCACCATCCACCAGCCATAAATCAAGTAAGCCACCTTCTTCAAATCCTTCATAGTATGGCACACCAAGTTCGGTAACTTCAGGCGCTGTCCAATAAAGGCTTACTTCTTCGTCCCACACTTCAGCATAAACATTTGTTGGCGGTAGGGGATCAAACGTACTCGGAGTACCACATTCTGTATCGGTAACTTCTGATTCACCTTCATCATAAACTGTTGTTACATAATAACAGTATTCTGTTCCATTTGCCAGGTCACTATGCGTGTAACTGAAATCTGTTGTTTCAGTAAGTATAGAACCATCGGTTGCATTATAAACTCGGTAAGTCGAAAAAGTCCCGCATTCTTCCGGGATATCACGGGTATTAGAGTTCTGCAGGGTGTACCGGATTGGATCCATCACAATTGAAGTATATAGATCAATCTCATTTTGCTGAACTCCAAGATTCTGCATTTTTTCAATTTCCAATGGCCATGCGGTTTTAATTGAGTTTTTGGTGTATACATCACTGTTCCTACCACCAGTTACGCTTATAGAAATTTCATAGTTACCCGTTGCACCTCCATAACCGTCAACAACAACGTAGTATTGCCCAGGCTGAAGGGTAACAGCCCACAATCCACTGGGTGGATAGGGCGCATTGTGCTCTGGACAGTTAGTGTAATCATCATCATTGTAATTACCCGTAGAAACTGGTGTAATACAATCTTGATCATTTGTAAATATTTCAATTTTGGAGTCATAATCTGTTGCATCATTACACAAAGTAAAATCAAATGTCGTTGCTTCACCTACATTCAATGTATAGGCAACATCTTCACCATTAGAGCCGGCGACTGGCCAATCATCGCCCATACCTGCATTGGTACTCTCATGGGAAAATGGAAGTTCATTAACGGGAAAATCACCACAACCAATATTCCCAATGGGTTCAGCCCAAGCGATTATATTTTCCTGATTCCCTCCAAAAACTGTAAGCCCTACTGGAGGGCAAAGTTCGGGCTGTGCAAAAAGGGAAACGCTAGAAAAGGTTAATACTAAGAGGAGTGTTAGCTTTTTAATCACAATTTTATCTCCTGATTAATTTTATTAAAAAATATCGGTTGGTTAAAAATTTTGTAAAACTTTGAATACGCAAATTTAGTAACTCTCGTCAGAAATTCAATCAATTTTCTATAACAGGATTTATTACTTTCCTTTGTTTACATTTAAAAACAAAAAGGGTGTCTAAGAATTTTAAATTTACATACATTATTTTCATTATATACTTCGTTGAAAACTGATGATCCAATTCTTTTCATCAACGTCTAAGTCTCCATTATCATAGATGAAAAATGGCAAATCAATTCTTAGATAAAGATCCTTTTCAAAAATATCCGTTTTCAATCTCAATCCCACACCAGCATCAGCCAGGGTTCTTGAATTAAAGGTGGAACCAATCACGTTCGATGTTTCATCCAATCGATCCCAAAACATTCCGCCATCAAAAAAGGCTGCGAGTTGTATTCTAGTATCATTTTTTTTAATGGATTTTGAATAATCTACCTCGGACGAAAATGCTGCAAGGGCTTCAGCGCCACTTTCATCCTTGCCCACAAAGCCACGAAGATTTCCTTCTCCGGGCATATGATAGTGGCTTACTAAGGACTCACCTTCTTGTAATTCAAATCCATAGAATTGATCAACAAGATAATTTTTCCTAACCATATCATTGGAACTGTTGCCTTCTATATTATATCCTTCCTGGCCCGGGACACCTTTAGCATCTGTCCAAATTTTTCCAACAATAATCCTTTTATTAAACTTGAATTTTTTAAATGATTTTGAAAAAGTACCTGTGGCAGTCAATCGTGTGAAATTCCAATCGGATAAATTGCCCAAAGATGAAGCTCCGTTTACACTCATATCTACCGAACCAATTTCTGAAGACCAATCCAAATATCCCACACCCAGTTTACCATGCGGGTCATATCCCAAGTTTACTGCACGTGTGGAATCATATTCCGGTTGAACATAAAAGCCCATAGAAAAAGTATGAGTTGGCGTTCTGCCATAAACACGATTCCACTGCTTTTCAACTTCTCCGCCTAATTCCTTTACCCCAGGGCGATTATAAGCCCAATAATGAAAGGTAGTTCTGGGAAAAAAATGAACCGGCTGGCGCCATCCGTTGACATACCAGTAAAGATTATTCGACTGCAGTGCGTAATTGGCCCGTACCGTGATACTCTCATAGGGACCGTAATCTCGGTCAATCGTGAGACCCGGAGCAAAATCAGATGAATCTGCATAATAATAAATAGATGGCATCCAGCGGTAGACCCTTTCATCCCTTGGTTCATACCATAGGCCTGGCCAGTTGAACAGTAACTTGTTTTTCATGTTTGTGGTATTATTCCGAAAATCTAAATCCACCGTTTGAACATCCGGGTCTATTGTGACAGAAACCGGTTTTTTATCTACAGAATAGTTAAATGTATCTTCATACCTCCAAAGGTGGTTTTTCCACCAACGCCTATCAGTTGTACCATCTTCAAATGTTGTTTCAACTAAAAGTGGTATGAATCGTGAACCGATGGATTCAATGCCCAATTTAACTGACCAAGTCCCATCGCTATTGGGCGATTTTTTGAAAGATTTAATTCCATAATCAAGATGGTGAGTTGTGTGGAGCCAGGCGTCAAAGAACCAATTCAATTCTTCACCAGTAAATTCTTCTATTGCGTCAACGAATCTTTGTTCATTTACATGTTTCAATTTCCACTTATTATAATAATGCTGCATAGCAGCATAATAGAGTGAATCTCCCAATATATATTTTAATTCCGTTAACATTAATGCGGGTTTGGTGTATGCATTTCGTCCGTATGCAGAACCGTTATTATATAAATACGATGCCCGACTGATGTTTTCATCATGTCCGCTGCGCATAAAACGGATAGCCCACCATTGACTGGAATGCAAACTATTTCCCAGAGGCCAATATTTCTTAGGAAATTCAGCCCTGTCTTCATTCAAACTTAAATCAAACCCATGATCCCCATAACGATTCATCATATAATGAGTCGTTTGTGTAGTTGTAAATCCTTCATCCAGCCAGGCTTCATCCACTTCATTATTCGCAAGAATTCCATAAAAATAAATATGGCCGTATTCATGGACAATTAGTCCTTCATCTTCCCTGCCATTCATAACCAGCATGGGATATTCCATTCCACCACTTTTTATTCGATCTGTGGTTGTTACCTGAGGATAGGGATATTTACCAAATTTTTCTTCTAACCATGCTATTGCACGAATTGAGCCTTGTAGAACATCTTTAGTCCATTTCTCGCCTCTTCCTTTATCGTAAAGCACATGAACATCAATGTCATTATGTTTTCCTCCTTCGTAGAGAAAATCCTTGGATGCGACCCAGGCAAAATCGTGAACATTTTCAGCAAAAAAAGTAACGATTCTTCGGTCTGAAGTATCCGGTTCAACATAGGTGGAATCATAAATATCGACCCACACGTCAAAGTCAATGGTTGTGTCAACAGTGACAGATTCCCATCCCGGATCACCATCAGTCACCACTCCACTGGCAGCAATAATGAATGTCTTGGGAAGGTCAAACTTGACTTCGAAATCCCCAAACTCTCCATAAAACTCACCTTCCGCATGGAATACATCCGCATTCCACCCCTCTTCATCATAAACCACCATTTTCGGATACCACTGTGCCATATTATACTGGCCTTTGTAATACCCGGCCCGTTCCACCATCTCACCCACATGATGGGTCCAGTTCAGATCCACCCGAACCGTATGGCCGGGAGCTATTTTTTTCAGGAGTTTTGCTTCCAGAATAGTATCATCAATTTTGAATTCATCCAGGATTTGTATTTTATGAATCCAGGAAGCTCCTTCCTTGGGCAAGGCAACAGAAAAATCATGAACATCAATCTTACTGGTAAATCCATCTAAACGATCCTTGAAATATTTCGCCCGTGACTCACGTCCCGCGTTTCCAATGTATTCCCGGTATTTTACAGACTCAAGTTGGAAAGCATTGGGATATAAATGCATATAGATCCTATCCAGGGAATCAGGAGAATTATTGGTGTATTTTATAGTTGTAAACCCGGTCAACTGTTGCGATGTATCAACAAGGGTAATCTCCATATCATAATCCACTTTTTGCTGCCAGTATCCATCAATTGGATCAGCATAAAGTGTTGATAATAGACATACTAAATAGCTGACGAACAAGCGAATAATTCTCATGGTTTTTCCGAGTTATTTTGAGTCAAAGATTAATGTTTAAAGGTAGGGTTCCAAATCCCTATAGAAAATTGCTTCAGATCTTGGACCTACATAACGCTGGCGAATGTACCCTTCACGATCAATGATGAAAGTGGTGGGTATTCCTCTGATCCGTTCCCCTGTTGCTTGGCCATATTGAGCGGTAACAACCTGTGTTTCATTTCCTTCGATATCAGTAAGAAGAGTATAATTGATGCCCCATTGATCTGAAAAAGACTGGATTCTTTCCGGTGGCCCGGATGTAAGTGTAATCCCAACTATTTCTAATCCATCTTTTTTATATTTTTCAGCCAATTTGATAAAATCAGGGATCTCTCGGCGACAGGGGCCACACCAGGTCCCCCAAAAATTGAGCAAAACGACCTTTCCTCTTAATTCACTTAATGATACCCAAT
>CAZCHA010000049.1:0-9614 GCA_964498175.1 uncultured bacterium | reverse complement strand
CGATGAAAAATTAATTCTTAATTATAGTAACAATAAAAGAATTTCAGAAAATCCGAAAATTATCTTAAAAAAAGAACGAGCCTACAAGCAGCTTCTTTTAAACACTTACTACAATTCAGAGATCATTCAAAAAATAAAGGTCACAGACAATGAACTGAGACAGCTTTTTATATATTATAAAACAAGGCTCCATGTTAGACATCTTTATGCTATTGATCTTGAAACCATTAGGGAAATAGATGAGCAACTCAAATCAGGAGTGCAATGGGAAATTTTAGCAAAAAACTATTTTGATGATCCAATCCTTAAAGAAAATGGCGGTGATATTGGTTGGTATAAAATGGGCGAATTGGATCCATCTTTTGAAATAGCAGCATTTGCTTTAATGGATGGGGAAATTTCAGATCCCGTTAAAACCAGCACTGGTTTCAGCATCATCCAGGTGCTGGAAAGAGAGAAAGATATACTTCTCACAGAAAAAGAGTATCAGCTTAATAAGGATTGGCTGAAGCAGATGGCCATCACCTATAAAAAATTACCAGAGTTAAGAAATTTTACAGATAGGGTTGCCCAAAACATCGAGATCAGATTTAATGATGAAGGTTTAGTTGAAATATTGGATGAACTGAATAACAATCAGGAACAAAATATATACCATAATCAAACCCCTGCTGCTTTTACAGGAAATAACAACATTATTACAGTAGAACAGTGTCTTATAGATCTGGCAAATCTTTCTGAGCGCCAATTCAAACGAATTAGGTCCATTAAAACCTTAAAATCCGTTTTGTCCGGCATCCTTGTAAGAAATAAAATGATCAATGATGCTGAAAATCTTGGTCTCCATCGAACAGATATTTTTCAAGAGAATTTGAACCAGGAGCATACATCACTGATACTAAGGGAAGTGATGAATGATATAATCACTGATTCAGGCTCTGTGAACTGGCAAAATGAATATTTCAAGTTTCGGAATGATTTAGCTGTTAAGAGCAAAATTTTTATCGATAGTTCGCAGGTAAAATCCTTTCCAATGGTTGTGGAAGCATCGCTATGAGATTACCCCGCTACATAGTTTTATTGATAGTAATGGTACACTTGCTCACTGCCGGAACTACTGGAAAACTTACGGGGTTCATCTCGGACAAGAACTCAGGTGAAGCACTTATTGGCTGTAATGTTATTGTGACAGATACTGACCTGGGTACAGCATCAAATGCGTTGGGTGAATATTTTATATTGAATATTCCTCCAGGTATTTACACAATAAAATTTTCCATGATTGGATATGAGTCACTTATTTTACAAAATGTCAATGTTTATATAGATAAAACAACTTGCATGAATGCAGCTTTAGGAACTGAAGTTATTGAAGGATCCGAAGTGGTTGTCACGGCTGAAAGAAAACTGATCCAGTTTGACGTAACCCAGTCTGAGGCAAGAATCACTGCGGATGAACTGGACGTTATGCCAGTAACAGAAGTTAAGGATGTTTTAAGACTTCAAGGTGGCATTACCCAGGATGCCGGGGGCGGTCTCCACATGCGCGGAGGCCGTAGTAGCGAAATCTCCTACATGGTGGATGGCGTTCCCATGACCGACGCCTATGACGGTGGGATCTCAGTGAAAATTGAAAATAACAACATCCAGGAACTGCAGGTGATTAGCGGCACATTTAATGCCGAATACGGTAGATCCTTGACCGGCGTAATCAACATGGTTACTAAGGATGGTAGAGACAAATTTGAAGGATCTATTAATGTGTATAGCGGAGATCACACAACCCCGGATCCAACTTTCCAGAATCTTAATTCATTCTCTCCAACCAATGACTACAGTGTGTCAGCAAACTTAAATGGTCCAATTATTCCAGGAAGACTCACATTCTACTCATCAGGTCGGCTGAATGGTTCAAAAGGCTGGCTCTATGGTAAACAGACATTTACCATGTATGGAGATACCGTATTTACGGATAACAATGATAATGGAATCTGGGATTCAGGCGAACAAATTAATGAGCCCGGTTATGAAGGCATGAACTGGTACAACGCATGGTCCAGTCAAAATAAATTAACTCTTCGAATATCCCCTCTTACAAAGCTCAGGTTGAATACAATATGGAACTCCAGAGTCAGTCAGGGCTATGATCATGATCGGCAAATGGCTCAGGATGGGAGAAAAAGGCACTTCAATACTGGACAATTTTCAGGCTTAAATCTCTCTCATTCATTTTCAGCCATGTCCTTTATTGAGATTAATGCATCCCAGTATATTCACCGCAATGAATCATATCTTTATGAAGATCCATTAGACTCTCGCTATATCACTCCGGATAGTTTATACTGGGCTCATATTATTGGAGATGTTCCCCAGCATATCCAGAATGAATTTGGTGATGGTGTAAACTATTTCCCACAATATACCTTGAGACGCTGGGGAGTAGATACTGATCGGTTCATGAGAGAAACTAAAACTCAGAGCTTTAAACTTGATTATACAAATCAGGTTAATGCGTATAACCAAATCAAGGTGGGTGCAGACCTGACCCGCCACCTGCTCAGCTTGGACAGTTATGCTCTGTTAGATTCATCTCAGGCAGATCAAGTATTCACTCCGGTAATACCCGATGTAGGAAGTTTTAACCGCTCTAGCTATGAATTCAGCCCTGAAGAATGGTCTATCTATTTTCAAGATAAAGTAGAATATGGTGATATGATTATTAACGCTGGCCTAAGGTTCGAATCCTTTAGCCCTAAATCAAAAACGCCAAATAACATACATGAACCATATATAAAGGATCCAAGAAACCCTGCTCTTGATTCTTTATCATTGGAAGAATTGGAAAATCTAGATTGGGGTTCCCTGTGGTATTCTGAGATTGATAGTGCTGGGAACACAATCAATCACGCCTATTCTGAATTTTATGACCGGTTTAATGACCAGCCTAATCTGGGAAATAAACGTGGTTGGTGGAAAAATACTACAAGAAAATCCCAATTAAGTCCACGGCTCGCAGTCGCTTACCCGATTTCAGATAAAGGTGTGATCCATTTTGCCTATGGTTACTTCTTTAAAATCCCGGACTTTTCCCTTTTATATAACAACACTGAATACAAATTGACAGAAACTGGCACTGATTTTGGAATTTTTGGTAATCCAGACCTGAAACCGGAAACAACTATCAGCTATGAACTGGGTCTTAGACAGGAGATTGGTTTTAGGACTAAAATAGAGATTAAAGGCTTTTATAGAGATGCCCGCAACTATGTAACCAGCGGCATACCTATTGACCTTGGAGATGGGAAATCTTACTATACCTATGTAAATAAGGATTACAGTAACTCCAGGGGTGTCATCCTTGTGCTATTTAAACAATTCAGTAACTACATCGGCTGGCAGTTTGATTATACCTTCCAGATTGCAGAAGGGTCGAACTCAAATCCCAATGAAGAATTTGGAGCAGTTCTAGCAGGAAAAGAACCCACCCGATCCATTATTCCTCTTGATTGGGATCAAATGCATAATTTGAATGGTTCAGTTACAACTGCATACAAAGGATGGGGACTCAATACAATTTTTCAATATGGGAGCGGCTATCCATATACTCCTGTCATTACCAATTATGAACAGCAGGGCGAAGTCCTTTCTAATGTACTTTTAAGAAACAGTCGCAGGAAGTCCAGCACATTCAGGATGGATTTCAAATTCTTTAAAAATATTAGAATTGGCAATTTCAATGGTAGGGCCTATATCAATGTGTATAACCTGACTGATCGGAGAAATCAGAATTTCGTTTATGCTGATTCCGGCCGTTCGGATGAAACCATAGAAAAAAACAGAGCTGAAATTATTTCGCCTTTTGAGCCATTGAGGCCTAACACAATGGATCAGTTTTTCAATCGTCCAGAATGGTATGATGAACCTCGCGAAATACAATTAGGGTTACAATTCTCATGGTAAATAAATCCTATATATTCTTGTTATGGTCTGTCTTATACTGTCAATCTGATGAGCGAGGGGATTCTGATTTTAGAAGGGCAACAAATATAGATGTAAATAAAGTCAGGACGACTATTTTCAATTATGGTGTTACGGGTCGGACTATGGCAAATCCAGGACATATTCCATATGAATGGCCAGTTAATTCTGGGCAACATTACCTTGCGATGACCGCACTTGCAGTTGGCGCAGAAGTCACAACAAATGCTGGGGAGGTAAGGCCTCTTGTAACAATCCCCTTTAGATCTGACCAATCTGGAAATTCTATGACATGGGAACCCGTACCGGGATATTTAAATCCAAACTCTCAAAAAATTGCTATCAGCGATGATGAAAGTACCTGGCCTACCAGCTGGCCTGATAAAGCAAATGACCAGAATGATCCAGGATGGCCAGGATCCTGGAATGGATTTTTTGGTAAAGATCAATTTAATGCTCAACAAGAAATATTTTATAAAGTATCTGATGATAAAAATTATATACTTGGAAATCCTTATTCTCCTGATACCACAGATTTGAGTCGACAGGGCGCTGGCCTCTTAGCTGGAGTGCGAGTATTAGAGTGGAAACAGATCTTAATTGAAGACGTGGTATTTATTCTTCATGAAATAAAAAATGATGGCTCTTTTGATTACGACAAAGTTTCATTTTCGATGTGGCTTGCTGACCTGGTTGGTGGGGATGGCGACTCCGGTGACGATACACCGGATTTTGACCTAATCTATGATGTTGCCTGGTCTATGGATAGTGACGGCATCGGAAATGCCGCTTTTGGATCAGATCCTGTGGGAGTTGCAGCAACATCCTTTATTGAGACACCGGGAAATAATATTGATCGGATTGATAACGATGGAGACGGTGAAGAAAATGGTCCAATCATATCTGAAGATTATATTATCGATGAGATTTTAGGTAATGCAATTGATGATAACGGCAATGGCCTTATTGATGAAAACTTGACCCATGTACCTTTTGGCGACCAGGCAGGTGTAACTCATTCTGATAAAATAGATAATGACGAAGATGGTGAAGAAAACAGCCCTTTGATTACACAGGAAATGATCAATGCAGTATCACCTCAATGGAATATCTGGCCTTCCTTGGATGATCCTATGCAGGATTCAATTATTCATATTATCGGTTTGGATGAAACAGATATTGGTCTGCCCTACGCTGATGGGATTGATAATAATGCTGATCCAGAAGAACCCTACCTTTTAGAGTATCCTGTAGGTTTAGGAGTTGATGTGAATAGTCCACTTGTGAATGAGGACATGGTTTTATCAGCCGCAAATGACCCCTGGCTAAGGTATCCAGTTCCTAACTCTAATATAATCCTCTATGATGTAAATATTGAAGACATTGGCAAACCCTATGCAGATGGCATAGATAATGATGGTGATGGTGCCGTGGATGAAGGTATTGATGAAGGCATTGATGAAATGATCGATGAGTCACGGGATGATTTTATCGATAATGACGGGGACTGGGAATCATCTGACGATGTAGGGATCAATGGTGATGAATCAGGTGGAGTGGATGCAGGCGTGGGTAATCAGATGCCTACATCGGGTTCCGGTACGGGATTCCCCGGCGAACCCAATATTGATAAAACTGATGTTGCAGAGTCGGATCAAATGGGACTTACTGCTGTTGGATATGACCCAGCAGGTTCAATCCCAATATCAAGTGATGGCTATCTCTGGTTGTTTTATATGACACCCGGAAGTTACTGGCAGCCGCCCGCTGGTGGACAGCCCCCTGGAGACTATGACCTATTTGTTACTTCGGGATTTTTTCCCCTCAAAGCAGGACAAACTGAACGGATCGCTATGTCTGTTACATTAGGTAATGACGTAGCAGATGCTTTGAGGAATAAAGCCGTAGCTCAAACCACCTATGATTTTGATTATCAATTTGCCAAGGCGCCTGATCCGCCCAATGTTACAGCGGTTTCTGGAGATGGTTCAGTTACCTTGTATTGGGATACACGCGCCGAACAATCCAAGGATAAATATATGGGCGAAATCACCAATAATATCGATCTATATGATTTTGAAGGTTATAAGATTTATCGGGCTACAGATTTTGAATTCAATGATGCCTATACCATCACTGATGGAGAAGGTAATCTGACGTTCCTAGAGCCCTATTCACAGAATGGTGAAAAAGCTCAATGGGATTTGGAAAACGGTAAGACAGGCTGGCACCCAATTGATCTGAATGGTATCAAATTCTACCTGGGAGATGATACCGGCCTGCAGCATTCCTATGTGGATGATAATGTAGTAAACGGTCAGAGATACTATTATGCTGTGGTTTCTTACGATTATGGAGGGGATCTTTCTAATGATATTATTCCCAGTGATTCACCCATGCGCCTGAGAGTTAATTCTTTGACAGGTGAAATAGAATTAGGACCCAATGTGGTAGAAGTAACTCCTTCTCCCCCATCTGCTGGATACAATGATGCTGAATTTTCGGGTGATACCATAAATCACATCAGCGGAACGTCCAGCGGTAGGATTTATTATGAAATAATCAATCCTATGGATATAAAAAGTGACCATACCTATCAGATTACGTTTACAGATACAATACTTGCAAATCAGCAGGGCCCCGCTGGCTATGACACAGTAACCACCAAATCATATTTTCTTGTTGATGTTACTGATCCAGAATACCCTGATACATTGGTGAACGATGAATATGAATTCCAAAAAAGCGATGGACAAGTCATCGATGGGTTTAGGCTGGCATTCAATAATATTGATGAATTAAGATACAATGAAGAAAAGTCTTACTGGTCAAGGGACAGTATCTGGACATTTAATTTTTTCAGGTATGCCACCTTTAACATTATAGGAACCAAACTTCCATATGATTATAGGATCATATTTACCGAAGAGCAGTCTGATTCATCTATTGACCTATGCATGAGGTATCTTCCAAACACTACTATCTGCTACCCTGGATTCTTGTATGCTGGAAACCAGGTTAATTTTAAGGTAGAAAGACGAGAATCACTAACTGGAGTGGACTCAATAGATTGGGTTAAGATTCCTGTTGGTTTTATTGATGTAATACCTATGGGTGATCCCGATGGGTATTTTAATGCTGATGGAGTAAGGGAAAGCGACTGGATTGTACTTATGGATTATGAAGATGATCAGGGAAACCCCTGGCCATCCTGGGCTTTATACCTGAATCTTCATCCAAACGATTCATTGTTGATTTATAATGAACCACAACCAGGTGATACGGCAATGATCATTGTTGAAAAACCATTTCTCCCAGAAGATATATACCAATTTACTACAGTCTCCCCCTACATCAATACACAACAAGCTAAAGACGACCTAAACAAAATTAAGGTGGTGCCTAACCCTTACTATGCAACCACTGCCTTTGAAGGACAAAATACATTCACATCCGGCAGAGGTCCAAGAGAGATCCAATTCAGAAACTTACCCCAACAATGTATAATCCGGATTTTTACAATCTCCGGAGAGTTAGTTAAAACAATTCATCATTCTGAATCAATCAATTTTGGTACAGGTAAATGGGACCTGCTCACAAAAGATAATCTTACCGCAGCCTACGGTATTTATGTATATCATATAGATGCATCAGGCATTGGTGAAAAAATTGGTAAGCTGGCCATCATTAAATGACAAGAATCCCTACTATATTATTTTTCTTCTTGTTGTCTTCTCTTGGATATTCTGTTGATAAAACAGGTACCACGGCAGCAAAGTTTTTATCAACCAATATTGGTTCAAAAGCCGTTGGCATGGGGGGCGCCTTTACAGCTCTTGCCAATGATGGTTCAGCCACGTACTGGAACCCTGCAGGGATTGGATTTAATCACCTTAGAAATGTGTATGTGAATCACTCAGACTGGATCGCAGATATATCATTTGATTATTTTAGTGTATCCATACCAATTAAGGGTAATCAATTTTTTGGAATAAATATTACTTCAGTTACAATGGGAGATATGGAAGTAACCCGCTACGGAAATGAGGACACTGGCGAAAAATTTTCTGCATCTGACCATGCATTTGGGGTAGCCTATGCCCTGAATCTTACAGATCGGTTTTCTATTGGCTTTAATGGGAAATATATTCAAGAAAAAATCGCAAATAATAAAGCTAGTGGTATCGCACTTGATATAGGAACACTTTTTGAGACACCTTATGGCTTCAGACTGGGAACATCTATCAGCAATTTTGGGCCAAAGATTAAAATGACAGGTGATGATCTTCTCGTGGCTGTTGATATTGATGAGTCTATCCACGGAAATAATGAAAGTGTCACCGGTTTTTTAGCAACGGATGAATTTGATTTACCCTTGTTGCTCAGGGTTGGAATATCTGATGATGTAAATTTTGGAAAGTTAGTTCGAATGACCTGGGCACTGGATACTAATAGTCCCAATGATAATTCAAATTATATTAATGCAGGTATGGAATTAGGTATACTCAATGACCTTATTACCTTCAATATAGGGTTTAACTCAATGTTAATGAATGATAAGGAAAAAGATTACGCCTATGGTCTTGGAATTAATCCTCATATGATGAATAGCAAACTCAATATTGTATATTGTTTTGAAAACATGATTAACTTGGGAAACACTCACCAATTAAGTATCAATATTAATTATTAATTTTCAAAAAATTTATTTTGATTATTAAAATAATAGTCCGAAATTGAAAGTGACTCAACGATGAGTTACTAATAATGTCTTAATTAATCTAACAGGAGTTACAATGAAGAAATCTGTTATTGGAAATATAATATTAACTGGATTACTCTCATCTCTTTCAGCCGGGGTTACCTTTAATTTAAATACATCAACAGCACCAGGATTCACTGACTCGACCAATACAATCGTTCTTCGAGGCAGCTTTAATGGTTGGGGTGGAGACGGTTGGGCTATGACGAATGCAGGTGGCGACTACTGGACATATACGTCTGATACTTTGAGCGCTGGATCCTACGAATTTAAATATGTCTCAATTACCGAAAGCGGGGAGCAATGGGAAAGTACTGATAATCGGGCCGTTACCGTAACTGGTGAAGATAATTTTCCAATGGATTATTGGGAAGCTGGCGCCACTGCACCTTATACAGAAACAGATGATATAGATGCATGGTTCCGAGTTAGTACTGCAGGGATACCAGATTTCAATGACGCTACAGGTATGTATATTGCAGGTACAATGAATGGATGGAGTGGCGAATCACTTACCCAGGAAGCTGACGGTAGTGATTTATGGTCTGCCCAATATCCATTTACTTCAGGTACAGTTGTTGAGTACAAATTTTTAAATGGTACTGATGGCTGGGAAGGCATAGATAACAGAACCTTTACAGCAAATACAGATACAACACTTGCTAGGGTATATTTCAATAATACCCCACCAACAGATGAAGCGCCTGCACTTGCCACATTTAACCTAAACACGTCGACTGCACCAGGATTTACAGATTCCACAGCAACCATGGTTATCCGTGGAAGCTTTAATGGCTGGGGTGGAAATGAATGGGCAATGACAAACGTTGGCGGTGACTACTGGACATACACAACGATGGATTCATTACCACTC
>CAZCHA010000048.1:0-9649 GCA_964498175.1 uncultured bacterium | reverse complement strand
AATCAATGGAGAATTTCCCGACGGCTGGTTGGAATGACATATAAACAAAAAACCCCACGAATGTGATATTATTACCTCTTATAAATGAAAATATAAATGGCAAAAAAAAATATAATTGGAATACCTAGTGATATCTCTATGTATGCCAATCAATTCAGTTTTTTTTCACGACCACTATCACGTGATCTAAAAGATAAAGTAGATATTGTATTGATGGGAATCCCATTTGATCTGGGAACAACTGGACGCCCTGGAGCACGTTATGGCCCCAAAAGTATCCGGATGGCCAGCAGTAACCATTGCTGGGAAGACATACGTTGGCCATGGGATTTCAATACGTTTGATTTTATTAATGTTATTGATTATGGAGATATTGATTACATACCTGGACAGCCAGATAGTGTGGTTGAAGCTATTCAAAAAAATGCAGATAACATTTTGTCTGCTGATAAAACATTGATTTCTATAGGTGGAGATCATTTTGTGACTCTTCCACTTCTTAGGTCGCACCATCAAAAATACGGGAAGATGGCCCTTGTACATTTTGATGCTCATACTGATTGCGTGCCAAATGCCCAGGTCATTAATCATGCATCTATGTTTTATCATGCATCAAATGAAGGCCTCATTGATCCTAAACATTCTATTCAGATTGGTATAAGAACTGATTATGACAGAAAGTCCCATGAATTCCAAGTTATCGACACCACTGCTGCAAATGATCTTTCAGAAAGCGAGATTATCCAATTAATACAGGATCGTGTTGACAATTTACCTGTGTATCTTACTTTTGACATTGATTGCCTTGATCCAGCGTATGCTCCTGGTACAGGAACCCCAGTAGTGGGTGGAATGACAACGGAAAAAGCGCTAAAGGTAGTAAGGGGGTTAAAAAATATAAAGACTATTGGGTTTGACCTGGTGGAAGTTTCACCTCAATATGACCATGCTGAAATCACATCTTTGGCTGGTGCTACTATTATCTTGGAGTTCCTTTATATTGTAGGGTATCAAAAACGTACTAACAAAATGGGAAATCGTTAGTTTAGAGAACCACAGAAAAATAATTGGATTTCAATAATACCATGCATAAAATTTCTTAACTTTTGTATAATAATTTTATTGCTTATTGGATTCATTTTCTGTATTATCGGAAAGACTATTGTAATAAAAGATAGGAGATTATAATGGCTGAAATATCAATTAAGGATTTGTTAAAATCTGAGTCACAAGTACTAAACGAGATTGCTGCTGAACTTAATTCTGAGAGCAATGATAGGATTAGCGCTTATCATGGATCACATTCATCAGGTCATAGTTCAAGAGGTGGACATAATAGTAGTACAGCTAAAGTTGAACGTCCATTAAGAACGAATAAAAAATAAATACTAGGGTAAAAAACCACTAAAACATTGTTTTAGTGGTTTTTACCCTGAGTTACTGTCTAATACATTTTGTTTTAGACAGTTAGCATCCTTATACTACTCAAGTATTTAAACTAGAGATGATATATAAGTATCTTCCTTCTTATATAGTTATGTGTAATATAATTAAACCTTATTATGTTAGATCAACGTTCAAGAAATATATTAGCAAAATTTTTATCTTTATTTAATAGTTCTGACCAGATTTCAATTGCTAATCTTTCTGAGATTATTTTATTTACATGCGGTATCAATCGTGTTCTAAGATTGGTTGTGGAACCAAAATTTTCTGATCAAATCAAACGAATATTTCATAATGACAATTTGTATTTTTCAACTGGTGAATTATATCTAGAGACTAAAGATAATGGATGGACTTCTATAAATAACAAACCAATAAAAGATAAAAATCATACTAGGGTACTTCTTGTATTAGGAAATGTATTGAAAGATGTAGAATATTGCTTTCATAATGAATTAGATGGAGATTACAGATTATCTGGTAAATATTTTAATTATCCAGATTGTTGTATTAATGCATATCCTGAATTATCGTCATCAATGGAAAAATGGGCAATTACATTGTTAGAAAATTCTGGTTCCGGTCCATATCCATGTTGGGCTAATCGTCTTGCTACCGGTTGGGGTGGTGCATGCTTATCTGGAGAACTATTCCCTTGCAACCTAAATTGTCAAAAAGCTATATCCATTGGAAAGAAAACATATAATTGTTTGTTAAATATAGGATTTGAAAAATTGTCAAAGGAATTTTTATCACAAAGTCTAAACCCTGTGATCGTACGTAAAAATGGTAATATTGAAAAAGTTTCTCAATTAAATAACTTTAAAGAAAATATTATTAGTTTTATTCAATGAATCATCCTATCAATGAATTTGTGGTAAAAGTTGCCAGTAGATGCAATTTAGATTGTGATTACTGCTATGAATACAATACTGGTGATAGCACATGGAAACTGATGCCAAAATATTTCAGTACAAATACTGCCGAAAAATTAATAACAAGAATTAAAGAGCATAATAACATTCATGATCTAGGAGAGGTAATAATATCTTTTCATGGCGGAGAGCCCCTACTATTAGGGCCAAAACGATTATCTGAACTATCCAATATTTTCAGGAGTATTGAGACTGACAATCTTGAAATTTCATTGACTATGCAAACTAATGGAACTCTAATGAATAATAGTTTCATCAATATCATTAAAGATATGGAAATATATACTGCAATAAGTATTGATGGACCAAAAAATATCAATGATCTACACCGTATGGACCATAATGGGAAATCGACATTTGACCTTACGCTTAATGGCCTTGAATTAATTAAACAAAATGCCCCTGATCTTATAACAGGCATTCTATCAGTGATTGATGTAAATAGTGACCCATTGGAAGTTTTTGATTTTATAGGTGGTCTTGGAATTAGAGATGTTGATTTTTTATTACCTCTGTATAACTGGTCAAATTTACCTCCGAGACCATTCGTCAAATGGGACGACGGAAATAATAAAAATATTATCTATGGTAAATGGTATATCAAAATATGGAATGAATGGATTAAAGGTAGAAACACAAATATTAGAATAAGATTTTTTGATAATATTATTCGACAATTATGCAATAAAGGAGGCTTATATGAAGTAATGAATTCAGATCCCGTAAGCCTTGTTACTATTGCAACCAATGGCGATATAGAAGGTGTTGATACCCTAAAGAGCACTGGTGAGGGAGTGCAAAAACTAGGAGTCAATATTTTTGAAAATTCTTTAGATGAAGTATTAAATAATCATCATATTGTTGCAAGGCAGAATAGTACTAATTCCCTATGTGAAAAATGTAATACCTGTTTAAATTTATCTGCCTGTTGGGGTGGGTATTTCCCACACCGTTTTGATAATGAGGCGAGTTTTAATAATCCCAGCGTTTACTGTGATGATTTGTATTGGCTTATAGATGAAATGAAGAAGACTATATTAAATGGTTTATAACTTGAATATAAGACCTTATTTTCCTATATTAATTTCATTAGGTGTCTTATTAAATTTTCTTTTCTATAAATTGCACCTTTTGTTATGGAGGATATTCATAAATGAAAAATAAAATAAATACATTTTATCTCTTAGACACTCAAGAAGCTTTAGATGCGTCAAATGATGTTTTAAAGATTCAACTAACTCATATGTTTAAAACGCTCAGCGATAATAGTCGCCTAAAATCTGTTTTGGATAAGAATCCAGATTATAAAAAACTTTTTGATGACAAAATAAATGATAATGCTAGGATAAGATTCTGGCTAACCTGCACAAAAGAATTAATTAAATCTCTAAATTCAGACCTTGACCCTTCACCTTCGTCAATTTCATGCCTTTTTGTTGATAGTTTGAGTCCTGGACGTGTTATTGAACTTCATTTGTTTGAATTACTAGGAATTTGGATTGATGATAAGGTTAACAAAAATATGTCTTTTAGTCTTTCTTTTAATATTATAATGCCAAATTCATTAAAATTAGGATCACTAGGTAATATTGATTTTTCTGAAACCAGTAAAGAAGTCCTGACTTGGGATATTAACTTTAATTGTAATGATAGCATTGAATTTTGTTCCAGTAACAATAATAATATAATAGTTAAGATTGATTCTAGATATAACGGAGAATCTGATAATATTGGAGATTCCTCAATTATTACAGACTATCATGGAAGTAGTTTTGAGATCCCAATTCATGATAATGCACTGTGTGAGCCATACTATGCTAATGCGGCTATTGTAAGATCTAAAGCAGTATGTGAAAGATGGTGCAATGAGGTATTAATCCCAGCAATGGATATCTTGTATGATATGGATGAAAAACTGATAAAGGAGAGTTTAGCATTAGCACCTATTCAGCTACCACTCCATAGTGGTAGTATTGGTTTTGGAAGTGCAAGTAGTGAAGATATCTTGGGACTCATTTATTTGCCAGGTGTGAATACAAAATATGATGTTTCTGAATGTTTATTACATGAAACTTTGCATCAAAAATTATTTCGTATTGAAACTGCAATTGATTTTTTCGAAGATCAATCTCCAATAGATGAAAAATATTATTCACCATGGAGGATTGATCCAAGACCCTTAAGAATGTTATTGCATGGTGCATTTGTATTTACTGCTATTTCTGAAATGTGGTCAATATTAGCTGGTGACCCAGAATATGATCATTCAAATGGTGATCCAATATTTTTAACAACATTTAGGGCTCGGCAGTCGATCAAAGCAATTGATATAATTAAAAAATATGGTGTTCTAAATCAATTGGGTGAAAAATTCATTGATTCAATTTATAATAATGCTTTTGGTGCAATAGATAAGGTTAGACCTTCTGATAGTGTAAATCAAGATGTTGAATTTCAACTAAAGGATCATAATGATAGATGTGTCGACTATATCCAATGATTTAATTCAGTATATAGGAGAGAGGAAAAAACATACAACTTTATTTTGTATAAAAGGGTTACTTGATTGGATTAACTCGGTTTCATCAAATGACTATTTTTATGAAAAAATAAATAATCTATCTGCAGCCGATTTCAATAAAATCGTTGACCATCCTGCCATTGAACTTTGGTGCGCCAATTTTATTAGGGCAATACGCCATAATGAAAAGTTAGAAGATGATTTGTTTAATGAAGGGTTGTATTATTTTCAGTCTATATTAAAGCTAGAAGATAAAAATTGTATAAACAATAATGATTATTTAATCATCTCTGATAATCAATCTAATTACACGGTATTTTTTAATGATACAATTGTAATTGATAAAATCTTCCATGAAATTAGTTTTCTTACGAGTCAGCCACTTTTGAAAAACCTGCTAGGTGATGAGTTACAATATCCACTGGAAAGTAATATAAAAAATGTGCAATCGTGTTTCCGACAAGGTCGGGAATTATTAGAATTATTTTATCTAAGAGGCTATGATTTATTAGTTTTAATTAAGGCATTCTCTACGGTCAATAACCCTGCTAATATTATTACATCATGCTCTACTGATGATTATAATGGGCTTGTAGTTATTGCAGAGAATAATCCACCTGTATTAATAGCGGAGCAATTAATACATGAGGCAACTCATATTCATTTCACAAATATAATATACTCTAATACCGAATTATCAGATCTATTCAATAGACTTCCAGCATTTTATTCTCCATTTACAGAAAGTGCCAGACCTGCAGTAAAATTAGCTCACGGTATCTTTTCATATATTGAAGTCCTATCAATGTGGGAATCATTAAGCAACCATCCGAATATTAGCCAAGAATATTTTCATTTAGATAAGGATGAGATACAAATATTCATTAATAAAAGAATATCAGAGTTGAATGGTCGTATTTCTTGTGCTTTGAGAAATCTAGAAGCGTTATTAAAAAACGATGAAAAAATAATATGGAAGGAAATATTCGATTTATTTGTTCCTTATAAAAATAATAGTATTTATAATAATAAAAAGCTTAATACAGTAGAGAAACTAAATATTAATAGATTTAAAATGTTGAATGATATTGAGAAAGCAGAATTATTATTAGCTATTAATGGTTCCAAAATATCTAGAATTTCATTGCCTATTATAGAAACAGGAAATTTTTCAAAAATTTTGGGAAATCATGCTTATTTTTGTTTTTCAAATGAACTTATTATTTCTAAACACGAAGATAATCTAAACAATTTTTCAAATGTTATAGATGGATACGTATCTTATTTATCTAATAAAGAAGATATTACAGATGCATTCGTTTATATAGGCCAAAATCCTGCTGAAATAAGAAAAGCATCTGATTTAGATTCTGAAAATAAATCTGGGAATTTTTATGAAATTCCAGTTTGTTGTCAAGAATACTTTTCTTCAAATTGGGAAGATTCTAGAAATTTTTACAATGGAGACCTTGCTTCTTTTTTAATTGATAATAATATAGAATCAAATGATCAACTATTAGAAATTCCCTGGCAGCTAAATTCTTTTGCCATGTATTGGGGTGGTGGTTTAACCTGGCATTTCCCATGCTCCCTAAACTGCGAATCAACCATATCGATCGTTAGTAAAAGATTAGATATTCTTCAGAAAATTGATAGCTCATTATGTGAAAAATTACTTTACATACAACAATTGCCTATTCTATGGACAAAAGATGGTGGCATCGGGTTGCTGGAGAGCAATGATAAAAACAATAATTTTGAACAAATTCATTGGGATTCTAAATCGGATATACCAAATAAGTTAAACAAGCTAGGTTTTGACCATACTTTAGCGATAAATAATAAGTATCACAAAACTATCAGTGAAATATTGGGAAATACTTGGAAATATATTTTTTGGAAAAATTAAAAGCGATATGGTATTTAATGAATTATGAGAAATAATAATTACATAATTGAAGTCTATGATAATTTATTTAATCATACCATATTAGATGCTCTATCAAATTTTGCAGAAAATTTAAATTGGAATTTTGGTGATAGATATACCGATGATGACCCATTTAGTTTACAATTTTGGGGGTGCCCTATAATGAGCAATAGTAAACTCTTTATAGACAACCCTAACTCATTGCCAAATCATATAAATGAATGTGATAAATTAATTTATGATGTATGGGATATAATAAAACAACAACATAAAATTAGTGAATTAAACCTATCTATTGATACAATCATAGTAAATGGGCAATCGTTTGGACAAGAAGGAGGTATTCATATCGATCATGGTTCAGAAGACGAAAATAATTCAGGAGGTCGTTTTACAGTTGTTCTTTATTTAAATAGAAATTGGCATCCTTCATGGCAAGGCGAAACAATGTTTTATAATAATAGTGGTACCGATATTATAAAAGCTGTCGTACCACACCCTGGTAGAGTTTTATTTTTTGACGCTAGAATTCCTCACCAAGCCAGACCTCCTCATCGATCCATAGATGATTTAAGGATGACTATGGCTTTTCATCTAATTACTTAATTATATTAAACTTTATATTTTTTGAGAATGATTTGAATATTTCCATTTGGAAATTCTGAAAGATTAACTGAAAGATTATTATCTTTTGCTGCTGAAATTATTTCATCAACACTTATTCCGCGCAAAACCTCTATTTCAGGGTTTTGCCTTATCCATTTATTATTTACTCTTAATTTCCAATCTCTTTCAACTAAACCTCTTGGTTCGATCTGATCCTGAATCTTATATGTAACTTTACATTGAAATGTTTTTGAATCACTGTATGTATGAGTTGAATCTTCCCAATTCTGAAGAATATCCTTATCAGATACAATATCCCCATAAAAAATACCATTTTGTGATAATAAGTTGGAGATAATATCAAATATATATACTAGACTATAGTCAATTGCTAAATAATTTAAAACATCATTGTTAGCGGTTATTATATCCCAATTCTTATTTGTTAAATCAAACAAACTTTTGCAAGAAAGATCTATATTAGAATTCAATTTTGCGGAAGCTACCCTAATCATGGATGGAGACACATCAATCCCTTTTACATTAAAACCTAAATCATATGAATACTCCAGCAAGTTTCCAGTTCCACAACCCACATCTAAATGCCTAGCTCCTAACGAAAGTTTTTCCGTTAATATTTTAAATTGACCTCTTATATAATCATAATATTTAATACCAATATATTGATCAAAAATTTCACTCAAATAATGGTAATTATCTGATAATCCTATATAAGAATCATTGGGTGATTTTGTCATAATTAGTTTATGATTACGTGTTATAAGCCAAGAAGCTGGTTCATCTTAGCATCATATGCTTCTTGAGTGATTAAGCCTTCATCCAGCATCTCTTTATACTTCTTTAGTTCAGCTTTTACATCTACAGCCTCTGGTTTGGAGGTTGAAGTCTTTTTTTTCGGTTTAGGCTTTTTCTTTTCTTCTATTAGAATGAAGTAACGATAATTGCCTGTCCTATTTATTTTTCCACTTTGATACAACTTTTCACAAATTCTTTTTATTTCATCGACATTTTTATGTTTTAAATGTGCATCTATATCTGATGCAGGCATTTTTTCACCTCGTTCTTTAAGCAATTCTATAATCTTTTTCGAAAGAATATTTAACCTTTTCTTCTCTATACCTTGAAATACTTTTACATGGCCTTTAACTATTTTTTCAATCTTTGGTTGTAAAAATAAATCATCTTCATAAAGACCATATTCACCTAATCCAGATTCAATTAGCATATTTGAATAAGCTTTAGCATATTCAGGAGATTGTCTTGCTTTTTCTAATATTTTTTTCTGATAACTCTTGCTATCGCTATTTACTCGATCGACATACGGTTCTCTTCCATGATCATTTGGGAATTCCCATTTTATTTTTATGTTGTTCTTTTTTGGTTTTGCCTTTGGTTTCTTGTAAACAGTTTTTAATTTTCCTTTTTCCAGTACTTTTTCAATTTTTTTCTCACCGTTTTTATTGAAAGTGGTTGAACTAATCAATGTATTTTTTTTGTAAACATTCTCTTTAATAATATTGCCAGCAACATCTCTTGTAATTTCTTTTCCATCTTTTTTACCATTTTTATAGTCTGTCTCGGTACAAATACGATTTTTTCTTCCTAACACTTGAGTTGTAAACCCATCCTCATCTTTACTCTTATTATCATACTCTATTTGCTTACCATCCATTTTACCTTTTTTGTAGTTTTCAATAACTGTATAATTTGGTAATATGTTTATCCATTCACCATTATAAGGATCATCAGAATTTGATAAATATTTTAAACCATTTTTTTCAATTAATTTTGGTCCTGTTGGTTCTTTTTGCTCTTCAGAAGCAAATAATTTCTTCAAAAATCCCATAATAATTCTCCTTGATAATCCAAATCTACACATCATCCCACAAACAATAAAACCCACGAATATGGGTAGAGCTTTAATAGGGTAAATAAATAATAATCTGACTAATTCAGATTATATCTATGACAAATCATTTTGAAGAATTTGGATGAAATAAATAAAGAAATTTTTCAGGTATTTTTATTTTTTTGCAATTTGTAGTCATAGCCTTTATGCTTCAATTCGCTTCGAATTATTTTTCTAATTTTTATCAGTTTATTTTTTAATGTGTTGTAAAAGTATCTATTATGAAATGAAAAAACACCAATTTGAGAAGAAAAATATCTTAGTTTATCTGTTGGTGGTAT
>CAZCHA010000047.1:0-9681 GCA_964498175.1 uncultured bacterium | reverse complement strand
GGGAAGAATGTGGATCATAAAAGACCAAATGAGTGATGAGTTTTCAGATTGGATTGAACCAAAGACACTCACAGATGACGAGTTTGATGAGAAACTGGTTAACGAGAAGGTATCTGAAGGACTCGTTCAAACATATCTCTCTTTGAAGGAGCAGATTGGAGATCTGAAAGCCAAGCTCGGCGAAGTCAACATGAGCGTCTTTAGCGAGACAAAATCAAAAATCAAATTACCCAAAATCATAGAAGAAAGGAGTTTAGATGAGCTATTTGAAGTATGATTTACCTGGCTTGTATTTCCATATATACAGAGAGGTTTTATTCGCAAATGAAAAGATGGAGAAAGATAAACTGGATAAAGGGCAGCTGCGGGAAGTAACTACAAGCATCTTTATTGCAAGCACTCAACGAGGCATTACACGGCCCTACTCGTACAGCAAGTTCCAAGTGGCTCTACTGGAGCTTACCAAAGGTCTTCACCGTGAATCCGAACAAAAGAAGGTTTACAACGCTGTTAGGGAGATACTAAACAAGAAGGAGAAAACCAATGGACACATTAACACTGGATAGAATCTCTGATTCACAGCTCGATAAGGAGTACCGTAAAAGGTTCTTCTTAAAAAGCGGTGATAAGCTCCAAAATGCAGAAGATGCTGCGAAACACTTCAACATATTGTTTGGTGAAGACCCTGCAAGAGAACATTTTGGGATTATCTATCTGAATGGCGCTAACAAGGTGATTAATAGTGAAATATTGTTTACCGGCAGCTTAACTACTTCCGCGGTGTATCCAAGGGAGGTCATTAAACGGACTCTTGAAGAGAATGCTGCGGCTATCCTTTGTGGACATAATCACCCTTCAGGGAATAGGAATCCCAGCCAGGATGACTTGTCTATTACGAAGAAGATTAAGGCGGCTTGTGATACTGTGGATGTTACGCTTCATGACCATGTAATCGTTACGAGTGAAGGATACTACTCCTTCGCTGATAAAGGAGTTTTATGATGCCATTGTATGAATACCGCTGTGCCAAACGGAAGTGCAGTCATTTATTTGAAGAACTCTCCCGGATGAATGGTGATATTCCAAACTGCCCACGGTGCAAGGGTCCTACAGTGAAACTTGTAAGTGCTCCATCATTCAAGTTTAAAGGACACGGGTTTCATTTGACAGATTATACGAAAACAGGACCAAAAAAGAGTTGAAAATGGCAATAAGATCAAAGGACTATCCGAAAATCTACAGAAAGGAAAGCGGCCAATAGACCGCTTTTCTTTTTTACCAAAAAAATATTTTGGCAGCGTTTTCCATATCGCAAATATTGAAACCTTTTTGGGTCGGTTAATCTACCTGATATTTTCCAGGGGGGTGTGGTATGGAACCTAAATCCTTGCTAGCGAGTTTGGATTAAGTTACTTCAAAACCACCAGGCACTTTTTCAACAGAAAATTCTGAACCTGCACCAGAAGGCACACCTTCGTCAGAAGGAGCGTCTTTAGGTATTACGCCGTAGCATTTCATTCCTCATGTTAGTTTTTTCATTGCTGGACCTTTCTTTTTAAAGCCCAGCTGCTTCAGCGTCTTTTTCTTCTTCTTTTTTGGCATATTTCTTCCTCAAATACTGTATGTTATTATATAACACCCCATTTTTAGCGGTGTTTCTTAGACCTATATATACAAAATAGACCTTTTTGAGTCTTGTTTATTGCTTTGATACCTGACCAATCATAGAAATGTTACGGTTGTTACACTTGTTACCCTTTTTAAGTCAGATTTATAAAAAAGTATTTACTAACTAACGCAAAAATCATTTTTTTGTATTCTAAGTTTTAAACCGTAACAAGTGTAACATTCTTCTAACTGCATATATTACTTAACCTGACGGGTATTTTACCCGTAACATTTCCGTCACAACCGTAACATTTTAGCGCCAATTGATGGAAATACCCTTATAAGTAAGATTTCCATCCCTTATTGTCTTCACTGTAGGTAAATATCCTCTGGAAAAATTCCTAAAGGTCGCCAAATTGATCTTTTTATGTGTAATTGCGCAATAAATTGTATGTAATTCATTCATGCGAATGCCTTTTCTGGTATGTAATCCACTTAAAATAACCTGTGCATCAGAGTGCAGATCCTGTTCCCACAAATAATGAGTCGTAGAACTAATACTATCATTCAACCAATCCACATCCCCGCGTAATACAGCATCAAAGAAATCTTCTGCTGTTGTGACAGACATAGCCTGTAAAGCTTGTTTAGGTTCGTTGTCAATGACTGTGGCTATTTTTGTCTCATCTACCTCATATTGTTTCATGTGCCAGACAAAATCCTGGATTTCTTCAGCAATACACTTCTTAAGTTGATTATAACCAGGCCACCAATTCGTATTGGCAATCTTAATCTCCTGTCTGGGAGCAACATTAAATCGTCGATCTCCCTTGCTTAAAATCAACCCATGTCTTCTGTTAGTTGCGAACATGAAGGAGCAGACGTTCTTTCCGTTAAATCTGTCCTTATTTTTACCCTCGATCTGAATGTGTTCATCTGTTATTGCGATCTTCATCTTTTCGATGGTGCTCAAGTTCTGGTAATCACTAGCAGCAAAATTACCGGATACTTCATTCACCAAAACGAACACATTATCCGTTAAGAACGAGTTAAACTTCCCATCAAAGGCATCCTGATCTGTCTGACTGCAATATTGTTTTCCAAAAATCTCCTGAATGACAAGAGACATTAAAACCCCTTTTCCAGTCCCCTCGGTACCTTGAAGCAAATAAGCTGTGGTCATTTTCTGACGATTTTGAATAAAATAGGCAAAATTATTTAGAAAATAATTTATAACAACCTTATCATGAGCAAACACATGGTCAATTAAAAGTCCAATATACTTTGGTAGCAATCCTTCATGATCATTAGGAATCGGGTTAATCAACACTTTTGGTGGTATGTATTTATTGACGTATCCATTCTCATAATCCAATATTTTATCACTGTTAAAAACTAGCTCGTATCTTGCCCTTGGATAAGCTTTGGGTTTGGGTAAATCGTGGAATTCTCTAAACTGATCAACATGGTCCAGTGTTTTAAGGTCACGATTCACATGTTCATCAAGCCCAGGCTCTTTACAGCCACCATAATACCTACTGTTCAATGTATCAATAAAAACAAAGGCATTCATTTGCTCTGTTTTTATTTTATAAGCATCGTCCGGATGTAGATTATACACACCGGATCCACTGACACCCATATTTCTAGAGTCACAGCTGGAGCAATAAATGAACGGAACACACTCATTATTGGTCAATTTCACTGCGTTGTGTGTTTGATTTCTCCTGAAATCAGCATCTCCACAAACTGGGCAAAATATGGTTGTTCCCTCCCGTAAATCACCTATTTTTTGTACATTCCTATCCATGGCTTTGACAATATCATCTAATCGAAATGTTTGTTTTAATAATTCAGATGTACTAGGGCGTCCTTTTTTAACTTGTTGATAAAGGTTTGGGATATTCTTTCAATTCATCCCACCCCTATTATCTACATAGTTGGAAACATCCGTTGTACCATGAGCGAAATAACGCGTTTTCCCCATAAACGTTTTATCAATCATTACTTCTCCGTCTCTAGTGTAATGCTTGATAACAGCCTGCTCAAACGCCGCCCTGTCAAACTCATTTGTTATTGGTTCAAGTAATGGAATCAGGACCCTTAAGCGGTCACATGCTGGCTCTATTTTCCCACTGGATTTTACTTTGGGTTTCATATGGTTTTGACTGGAGTAGACATAACTGTCGTACTGCCACTTTTGCTGCATTTCCAGCAGTTCCTCCTTTGTTGGAGATCCCCTGTCAAAATCCAGCATGATTGAGTGTGTGGCCACTCAGTGGTTACCATCCCTTTCTCCTTTATCGTACTCGTTGCCGCTGACGCCATATTGCGTTGACAGTTTGATTATAGATTTTTCTTTCCAGTCTATCTCTTTCAGTTCCCATCCTTTGGCAACTCTGTTATTGTTGAAGTCTTTACCCTTCGTAGCATCGTACTTGCTACAAGTACTTATTTTAATATTCATAGTAAATAATTGGTTAGTTATTAATAATTATACAGCAAGGATTTTAGTTTCCTGATCTGATCCTTGTAGACCATTGGGTCCACGGATGCCCTATTTCAGAAATATCTATCAATATGCTGCCGTAATGTATCGGAGTCTTCAAATACAAACTCCATCTGGCTGGAATAAGGTCCAACCCTTCGAATATCTTTTATGTCCTGCCCGCTTATCGTTAAAAAGCAGGATAAGTAGAAATCCGTTGTTGTATAGTCTATTTTCATTTCTTTTTTTCTCGATTTATTGTTTAAGGGAGGGAAATTCGGTTGGAATCTTCATTTAATATTAATCTCTAGGGATTCCAAGTCCCTCTATTTATAGAGTAAGCTATATGTGGTCAGAAGTCAAGTTGATATTGAATAAAATTTCCGAAAAACTCCGGGCTATCCATATGACTGCGCACCCATTCACCTGAAATTTGTCCATTCCTGGCAGTTTCTGGCTGCTCCTATCCAGCCCTGTTCTATCAGATCAGAAAAAATGCGGTGATTTAAGCGAGGTGGGTATCGGACTGAAAATTTTCGGGGCTTTATCGGCCATTTTACAAGGGGGAGGATTTGGTTGGCTTAAAACAGATTACAAGAAAGAATACTAAACAGTTCATTTACTGTCATCTATCATCTAATCATTGTAGGATTGATATAATTGAGTAATTTTTATCTTATGTGCAAAAATAATAATAAGTTCGAAACAAGCCTTACCTGAAAAGAACTTTAATCAACTTGGAAGTACATGGATGGAGAAAAATATAGATAAAAGGATCGAAAGATTGGTTAAGGCCGAGCCAGGAAAGGACATCTTTGACAAGAACAGTTTTTATTTCTGGTTAGTAAATGAACTGATAAATGGAGTATTAAATCACAAAGTAAAGATAGGATTGATGAATAATCAAGGTTGGTATTACAATTTTTCAGTGGAATTATTTCCTTCAGTAATTCCAAGCTTAATTAATAAGACATTTGGTTTTAGACAAAATCAAATCACTACAGAAATAGCCATTAGCTCAGTTAACCCCAAAACAGTTAAAGTAAGTTTCCCCAAAGGTGATGAAAAAAAGATATCTGAACAAATTTTCATTGAATACGGATCTTTATTTTGTTTGTTTTTACCCGTTGGTACAAGTTTACGTGGAATCAAAATAAACCCGTCTCCCGTACCCTGTTTCTACTTTCAACCATTAAGTGCATATGTTTTTATTAATTTGACAAAATATAAAGCTTTTAGCATCCAGGGATATCTGCATGATGCTAAAATTGGCACATCCGTTATCCAAGAGATCAATACACGAGATTGGAATAAAATCCTGACAAATTACCTTGACACTGTTGCCTCCGAACACTGGGCTACTCGGGTAAACAAGGCAATTAACATTTCTGATGAAGATTTTCTATTAAAGAAAATATTAGGAATAGATTTAATTAATTATTACCAGGAGCTTGGGAAAGATACATTTTTCCTGACATCGTTTAATTTTCATAAATCATTTGATGGTGAACTAGATAGATTTTTTCAATGTAAAACTGTTGTAAACAAGGATTTTTGCAAATGTGTTGTGCAGCAGTTTGACAAGATAGGTGAATTAACCAATGAGAAGCTGCCCGATGATTTTGACCATGAAAGTCTTCTAGTGTCATTAGAAAGCAGGGTTGGAGTATTTGATGATGCCCTAGTTTCCTTATTGGGCCAGACGAAAAAACCATATATCCCTGCTGATAAAAAGAAATCTGCAATCCTGGATAAGGTTAGTGATTCCAAACCTATTGTACCTCCCATATTTGATATAAAAGAACTTTCCTTTTACCCCAAAAGCAATAAAGTAGATTTCATAACTCAAGATAATGGTACAATCGGTATTCAATACACAGCACCAAAGTTCTGGATGTTTTGGTTTCTTGCAAAAGAATACCAATCAAAAAATGGAGAAAAATCCTGGCTTCAATTTCCAGAAAAGCATTTAGATGTCATTGATGAGATTTGGCTTAAATGGCACGGAGTAAAATTTATAGATCATCTTGCAGGCATAATTTCAGACTACTTTGATTCAGCAAATCTCCCTATGGTGAAAAGTAAAGAAGACCTGAAGACTTTAATTCGTAAGTGGGACAATAAGTTTTTTGAGTACTTTGATCAATTGCCGGGAAATAAACATAAATCATGGGTGTTAGATATAAAGGGAAATAATCGAAGGAATATCAAAACCGAATTGATTAAACCCCTTAAAGAACATTTTTCGTATTGTGAAAAACTTTTTGAAACAGTTAGATCCAATATTAGAAACCGTAAAAGTCCTTTCAAGATTAATACATCATTAAAGGTAAAAATTGCCCTTATAAAATAAATGTAAAAAAGTGCCACCGCTCAGTCACCGTGACAATGCGGTGACAATGTAATTCCTGAATTTCAACCCAGCATGCAGCTGGGTTTTTTATTTCCCAGCTAAATCGAAACAACCAGGTTGTGTAATTAACAACCCGTTTCGGGCCCGAAACACAGAGCAGGAGAGCAATCATGCTTTTGTGTTTCAAATGTTCTTTGAAAAAGGAGTGTGGGGAAATCTGCGAGGATGTCGAGCAATACCTAAAATTCAAACGCAATTACAAAACGACCTATGTAAATAAGGAAATAGGTATCAGTGATATTGCAATTAAGGAAAAGGCTATGATGGATTATCAAGCCAAAGAAAGAAGTTCGGGTAAAGGTCAAATTGGCATCAACCATAAAACCTGGATGCTGATTCAGAAAATCATAAATGATCAATTGACTGATAAACAGAAAGCTGCGGTAAGGTATTTCTTGGAAGGGCACTCGATGGAAGAAATTGGCAAAAAGATGAATGTGATTAAACAGACAGTTCATTCAACCCTATTTGGCCATCCAGTGCATGGTGGTGGTGCAGTAAGGAAGATCCAGAAAATTATTAAATCCCATCGAGATAACGGGAAACTAACTGACGATAATTGATCATTACGAGAGGCTGGCTGGTTTATTAATCAACGCTGTATCCCGCATCAAAGCCTTTTTAAAACTACCCACCGATGCGGAGGCAAAGTAAAGGAGGTTAAAATGGAAAATATACATTTTAACCCAACATCCCTTCAGGGGGATGAACCGCTGAAATCGTCGGCGGAGCAATCGGGTCCTGAGAAGAGTAAAGAGGAATCCCTATCGAAACGAGTGGCAAAGGTTATTAACCGATGTCGGGAAGAAAACGTGAGTTCCATTAAGACTGCAAAGGGTCTTCGGAAACTGCGCGATAACATCGACGCTATGATTAAGGAGATCAACAAGGAAATCACCTTGGAAAAAGAAACCATGGACCAAGGCGATGACCTTGATCACCTTGCGAGCACCGCCGAAATAGAGGCATGGTCTAAGAAAAAGACCAAGTTTCAGGAGGGGCTTGACCTTATTACCGATCGCGTCTCCGCTCTCATGCAGGAAAAGAAGGACGAATCAGCGTAATAGAGAGACCACCGGCAGGCGCCTGCCGGTGGTCCTCCATTTAATCAGTCCTATTAAGAATCTTGATGATTCAATTACTCACCAAGAGGCGTCTTTACTAATGGCAGTCCTTAATTAACCCAATAAGAAGAAATACAATAACGTGAACAAACAACAAAACGAAAATCAATCTGAAAACAAACACGACACAGTTTTGGTCGAATATGGTGGTCTCAATGCACAAATAGATAAAGAAATTGCTCCTTTGATTCTTGAGACGTGGAAAGCAGATATTCAAACAATTTTTTCTTGCCAGGAAGATTTTGACCTGCCATCACATGCTTATATTCAGTTTCCAGACATTTATGAAGTAGAAGAATTCTTAAAAATATCTTTTAATAATGACGATTCATTACGATTAAGGATTTCACAAAATTATCCAGAACACATCTGGTTCTACAAAACTTGGCCAATTATTTTTCCAAATAATGACAAGAATGAAGAAACAATAATCTTATGGAGTACAGTTGTGTACATCTCAAGGTTTGACTTAAAAACTGTCACTAAAAACCTGATCTCCCATAATAAAGTGAAGAACAGGGTATAAGAATAATGGAAAAGCTCTTCACGAAACAGCAAGTTGCAGATCATTTGCAAGTATCAACCAGAACGGTTGACCGTTTGATCGGTGACATGGATCTCCCGGTGTATCACATACGCCGCCAGATCAGGATTCCGCAATCTTCTGTTAAAATGATATTGAACGAATCAATGTCAGGTGATGAGCGAGATAAAATCATTAATGGTATACTGGAGGTATAAATGGCTACAATGAAAAAGATGCAGCGAAAAGGTGGTAAAGTCTCTTATAAAATTAGTTTTGTGCATCCTAAAACAAAGAAGTGGATGACCAAAACTGTTCGGTGTTCTTACAAGGATGCCTTGAAGATTAAAGCAGATATAGAAAAAGATATCGCTTTTGGAAAAATAGGTAAAACAAATCCGGATTTTAGAAAAACATTCTTTTCCCAACTAAAATCAAGATATATAAAGGATTCCAGCCGGAACAAAACACCTAAAACGACGGAAAGAGAAGAGATTGTATTGGAAAATTTCACAAGTTTTTTAGAGAAGGATATCGAACTAAGCAAAATCACCATAGAAAAAATAGAAGGATTTAAGGACCTTCGATTAGAAAACGGTAAAAAGTCTGCTACAGTCTCCATTGAATTGCGTGTATTGAAAACAATGTTTAACCGAGCAATTGATTGGGGACTAATCAGTGCTAATCCGGTTAAAGGGGTCAAACTGCCCAAGCATGACAATATTTCCGTTAGGTTTTTAACAAAAAATGAAGTGGAAAAATTGATTTCAACTATTAAGGCTGACGAGAATATCCAATTTCTTCGTATTGTCAAAGCGTATTTACATACGGGTGCAAGGCGTAATGAGTTACTGCCACCGCTATTTACCTGGGATAATGTGGATTTTGATGAAAGGAAAGTGATGATTAACGGGCAGAAAGGTCAATCAAAACGGTTTCTACCAATGAATCAAACATTGTTTGAATTGTTTACAGAGATCAAAGATAATGATCCTAAAACACCGTTTAACTTTAATCCTGACTATATTACGAAGAAAATTGCAAAGTATTATAAGTCTGCCAAGATTAAAGGTGCGAATACCCACTCACTGAGGAAGACGTTTGGATCCTTACTGATCCAGAATAATGTAGCGGATATTTACACTGTATCAAAGCTGCTTGGTCACGCTTCAGTTAAAACAACTGAAAAATATTATGTGGATTTAGTTGATGATAACTATAAGTCAGCATTGAATGGATTGGATAAAATAATCTGATTATCTACATTACTTTAACGGTAATAAGAAGCCCCTGTTCAAGGGGCTTCTTTTATTAAAAAATAGTAGGTGTTTGGCAGGTGGTTACTTCAAAAACGGTCTATTTGTGTCTATTTCTGTCATATCTGGAAAGTACAAAAGGGAAACAAAAAACCCCGTTCTCTCGACGAGAAAACGGGGTTTTAGAGAGCGGGACCGAAGGGACTCGAACCCTCGACCTCCGGCTTGACAGGAAAAAGCCCTTCATTTTACGCGCCCGTAAACCCTAA
>CAZCHA010000046.1:0-9748 GCA_964498175.1 uncultured bacterium | reverse complement strand
GGGAAATTCCATTCAATTCCTGTGATTCATTATTCAGGTTTTTTCCCGAAAAACTAATTGTTCCTTTGTAATCCCAAAACTTTAATTTTAGAGATAAATTGGCATCGTAGGTTTTAATCGCATCAATTCTATTCTGAAGAAATGTCCCTGTTGAATCAATAGATGTCACTTGGCGGGCACTTTCTGAACGATGGATAAGATCTAGTTGGAACCATTTTATTTTTAAAGTTATTTTATTTCGTACCATTTTATCGGGTTGTAAATGGAATGCCATTGGATCTGAAAAATAATAATAGGCATAGGAAGATGAAAAATTGAACCATTTGGTTATGGAACTAAATGACAAATTTGAGTCGAAACCAGATAGGCTTGCTTCACCAAAATTTATTGGAAACTGAATGGGAACACCAGTCAACTGGACTTGTTTTATCTTATTTGAATAGTTGTAATTAAATCCTGATATGTTTAGTGCATAATATGGTTTTTCAGTCTCATTTTTATTCTCAATCTTGATACCCATTTCAAATACCTTTTTATATTCCGGTATCAACCCTATAGTACTCTGGGTAGTGGAACGAATATGATTTGAAAATCTTTCATTTAAACTCGGTAGACGAAAAACATTCCCTAGATTAGTGTAAAGCATGATCTGCTTTTCAGAAATATTACTAACGATTGACCCTGTAAACATTGAACTTGATTCATCCCAGGTCTCCGTTCTCATTATTTCATCAAAGGACGAATCAGGTTCATCAGAAATAAGATGCTTGCTTAAAACTATTTTTGCATCCTTTAATTGAATACCTTGATTCCTGTTTGACTGAACCAGTTCAAATGATCCGGTGAAAATAGAATTAACTCTTTTTGTAATAAAAGTTAAACTATCGATATCCCAGTTTGATGATAAATAATTAGTCTCTCCATTAAATTTAGCCATTGCACTCCGAATGGGTTTCTCGAATGAAAAACCAAAACCATTATTTAAATCTTCCTTATTGATAGTATGAGAGTTAGTGGATTCAATGCCTAAATTATTTTGAAATAATCCAAAAAAAATGATCTCTCCCCCAACTGGACTTGAATGAATCATTTTCCCGATAAGGTTTTGCATATCAATTGAAATAGAATTGCCGGTTCGATCATTTTGGAATTGTTTTCCATTCTTGAAGCCCATAAACCGAAATTCAAGATTATAACGATTTTTTATGCCAAGATGTCCAAATTGTCGCTGATGGCTGGTTGTTATTTCAGGTTTCTCTGCATCAACATAAATTTGTGAAAATTGCCCTTCACCTATGCCAGCATTCAATGAGACTAGTGAATACCCTATGGACCCAAATCCATCAAAACCACCGTAGTTGTAAGTACCAAATTGCTGTGTAAATGATGCGCTAGAGCCATAAGTCAGTTTTGGTATAAAATTAATAGTACCAGATGATGACAACGCTTTTTCATGACCACCTTTTACCAGTTCTAGGCCGGATAATCCCGATGCTGAAAAAATAGACAGATCCAATAATGGATCGCCTAGGGTATTGATACGAATTCCGTCGTAGAGATAGATCATTTCTTCAGCTGCTGATGCACGAATTGAAATTGACTTTTGTCCATTCATCGTTTCATTCATAACGATAGATTGTTCCGAAAATAATGCATCGCCAATATCTACAAATCCTCTGACAGCCAATTCTTCTGTATCCAAGATAATGACACTATTCTTAGTTTCAAATGGACTAAACTGTTCTCTCCCTGCCCCTGTGACATCTAGCGGTTTTAATTCTAGGACTTTTGGCATTAAAGTCACGCTCGTACCATTTTTGAAAAGAATAGCATCTAATGTTTCCTGTTCGTATCCAATATGATCTAGGATTATTTGTTGGTCACCGATGGGAATTTCAAAAATAAATTCACCTTTAACATCCGTTTGAGTACCAGTATCAGATGGTTTTGACACAACATTTACATTAAATAGGGGCTCTCCATTCTCATCAATAACAATTCCTTGAATTGGTTTAGTTTGGGACAGGAGAATAGTTGAGAAAAAAAATATAATTAAAAGACATTTCATCGAATAACTGCAAATTTCCCTATATATGAATCTTGGCTTTGACCATCCTTTTCCATCACATGAAACATATAGAGCCCAGGTGCCACTTCCTGATTATTAACAGTTCTCATATCCCACCATGCATTACCGGAACTTTCACTTTCATGTTCAATGGTACTTACATGTTCACCGGTAATGGTAAATATTTTGATAGTACAACTTCTTGTCAAATTAGTAAAGCGAATCTGGCTTAAATGTTTTGTTTCTTTGAATTTTGATCTTACGAAATATGGATTAGGTACAACACCTACGTGATTCAAATTGGTTTCAGGTGTAACACCAGGATAAGTCTGGACAAAATTTCTATCTAAAATAGTTGTTCCTTTTGAATTTTGGATAGAAGCATAGCCATCCGGGTCTGCCCATTTATCTGGATTAGAGTGATTTGTATCGATTACAGTCTCATATTGGCCATCCCCTACCTGATGGTAACTAACTTTATATGGTGGTTCCACGCCCATATCATAGGCCACAACAGAGTAGGTATACTCCAGACCATTGGTCACTTCATCGTCTTCATACATATACCAAAAGGTGTCGCTTTCAACCACATAGGGTTCACTCAACCGTATCATATCAAAACCCGTGTCATCACCAAGGCTGAACCATGGAAAGTATGGATCCTGCCCTTTAATAGAATGCCCGCGAATCCCATCTGATTCACAGTTTTCATCTAATTGATAAATGCAATGTAAAGAATCCATTTCTGCAGATAGGTCAAATTGTTTAAAAGGGCGCCACCCAACGAAAACACCATCCGTGTTGTAGATCATATCACTTGCTGATCCCCAAGTCTCTCCTCCATCTAAGCTCCTATATATTTTATATCCTTCAAAATCCGCATAACTAGTCACAACATCTACCGAAGATTCCGCAACATTATTCCAATACAACTTAACTTTCTCGTATTCGGGTACTGCATACGCTGTAGGACGAGTTGGTGGTGTAAATCCCTGGTATCGTGAATTATACATGACTTGAGCAAATTTGGCATTGTTGACCAAATCATCTTCATCCTGACCAAAGATTATACAAAAGGAGAAGGGCACTTCACGACCCACAGGGAAATCAAAGGGGCCGCAATTCATAAGGATGAGTGGATCAACACCATCTGGTGGTCTTTGAAATAAGGGTTCTTCTTCTATCCCTTCCAAGGAATCAAAGTGGGGGTTTAGTTCAGAACCTAGATCTGTCCCAGGATTATCCGTGTGGAAGTGCCAGGCATTCTCATTATCACTCAAATTTGCCGTATCCCCAACCATGAGTTTATAGAAAAGTTCTTCTTTATTCCTAGCTTGAGGACATCCCGGTGTGCCCGCATAGCAATCTCCGGAGAGACTTTCAGGGTGCGTCACTCCAGGACGGGCATACCAATCCAGCCAGTGCCAATCTGTCATTTTTAATGGTTCACCTGGAAAAATGTCAATTGTGCCATCGTTATCTAAATCTACAGGCACTGTCGCCCTCGGAGAATCCAGTAACTGTGTAGCGACTAATCCAAATTCATTGCCTGGATTAGGTGTGTTTGGATCCATGGCATAACCATATGCACCGGCAGAGATTCCATCATAGTCTCCAATCATGGCCATACTGATTAATAAGCGTTCATGATTGACTTCAAAGATCTCCCAATAATATTTCATAAAATCATCCGCGCTGCTCCAATAGCTGTAGTTTCCATATTTATCACCAGTCAAAATGACTCCATCCATCCAAAAACCTAGAGTGACCCCTTTGTAATTAAACCCTTTACCTCGATTCAGTTTTGTTCCATCAGGCATGATCATTCCTTCACCACACTTCTGGTTTCCCTGATCATCCAAGATTGGTTCTCCATATTCGTCTTCAGCACACCAATCCCCACTTTCATTACGTACTTTTACGGTGACAAACAATATATCTTCTGCATAAGAAACACCATAAGAATGTGCGGTAGACATGACACGTAATCCCATGGGATACCCAGTTTGATTATATTCATTATTGGTATTGACCTGATTGCCACGATGAGCCCAACGATCATCAAATTCCATATAGACATCCATATCAGATACAAATCTACCCGGCACTTTCTCCCAACAATTTGGATCTTTCCGTGAATTTGAACATCCGGGTAGATTAATATTATAATCCTGTGCCCACCATCCCGGCCAATAAGGTTCATATTTACCCGTAGTATTATTTACCTTTTTCGGCCAAGTTTGGGAATATCCGGAATGAGCTAGTAATGGGTATGTATCCCCTGGGTCGGTCACATACGTGTTTCCAAATAAATCACCAGCAGATACATCCGTATTATGAGAATTAATCCTTGCCATGGATACAGGCTGCCAATCCGTGTTATAAGAAGGAGAATAAAAGGTTAAACAGGATTCCGCAGTATTGGCGCCATAATAAAAATAACGATCATCCTTTGTCCATTCTTCCTGATCTGGGCCATAATCGTAAAGATCAAATTGATCTTCTCGACTGATAAGATCAGGTCTCAATGCCCAAGGATAGATAAATCCAATCCTGGAACTTGATCTATTTGGATCCAATTCCCCAAAAGTGCTTAAATATAATTTTTTTTGTTCATGATCCAGACACCATTGATAGGAATCCGTAATGAAATCCCTGGACAATTTTCTTGAAATACTGTCTGGCTCCCACCGACCAAAGTCATTTTCAGCATCGAATAATATCCCCACAAAATTTGTATCTCCTTCAGAATACCAAGCATCATAAGCATCCTGAGATTCCCAAATACTATATTTGGGGAAACCTTCATCATCCACAATGGTTTCTGTAATTCCCCAAGAATAGTTTGACGTGTAAGATTGTCCTGGAATCCCAGCCAGAAATGAAACTTCATATAGGTAAGCAAAATCTCCCCAGGCACCATTGGGATTAACTTCAATGTCAATGTAATTCCCATAGTTAGCCAGAGCAGTTTGGGCTTTGCCTTGGATAAGGTAGCCCTTTGCCCGATCATTCATTGGGTTTGTGGGAAAGGGATAATCCCCGATCCTGGCAGAATAGTTTTGATTGAATGGATCTACTAAAGTCTCAATAGAAGGTCGACCACGATGATTGGCTTGTACAATTGTTAGCCAAGAAAGTAGAAAATAAAAAAGTAGTGAGCGATACATCCGCCAAGTTTACAAATAGATTAGTATTTTTTCTGGACTATTTCCCTACAATAAATACTGCATTCCCGAACAGGAGTTTTCCATTGTACCAAAAAGATCGGAATAAAGGATTATCTGCGATATAAATTATCCTACCGCTATTCGCTTCATACACACCAAACATGAGATTATTCTTTATTTTCTTCTTGATGCGGTTACCCATGAATCCAGCAATATGTGAATCAGGATCTTTTAATATTCCCACATTCCATCCTTTAGGTAATAAAGGATAAAGTGTTTTCTCCAATCTGAGTGCAAAATACTGTTCATCATACCCAAAAGCCAAAGGGTGAGTTTTATCCATGTCAATTTTGACAATGGATCCGTAAGAATTATCAATTAGCTTGTCGCGCGATTTATTTCCATACTTTTTAACTCGCTCACCCAATTTTTCTTTTTCATCTTTTTTCTTTGCTTCTTTTTTTGCCGCTTCCGATTCGTATTTAACAAGTCCATAGCCTTTTTGATCTACAAATTTTTCCATGGCGGAACCAATGATAACGAGCCGGCCACCCTTGTTTACCCATTGAATTAAGTCTGGTGGTGGTGATTTCTTGATCAGGCTCGAAGCTTTTGTTTCTTTTTTTAATTTTTCATCAGCAGTGATTTCTGTTTTTAAAAATCCATAACTCCCACTGGGTAATATCAAAACGTCTAGTTTATCAAAAGGGATTGATTTAATATCTGATGATTTGAAAATCGAAACTGGATAGCCGATCTGCTTTTCAAAATAATGCCAAATTTCCCCAAAATTTCCGCTCGAAACCCCATCACCGGCCATCAACCCTACCCTGGGTGGTTTAACCACACGAAAATAGGATGAGCCTAGATCTTTTCCGCTATCAGCTTTCCCGGATAGGGTGCTGACTGAAAATGGATTATGAATCTGCAGAGCTTTTTGAACTATCTGATACAATTTGTTACCCAAATGCTCATTACCGCGGGGAGAAATAAACAAAGCACCAGGTTTAAATGAATGGCCCTCAATTGAAAATGGTTTCTCTGCCACACGAACGATAACCTTCTGTTTCATAATCTCAGCTAAAAATTTTAGGGAGTTAACAGTTCCCCATTCCACGATAAGCCCATAATAACCTTCTCTGAAAGATATTGTGGATACTTGCTGCACTACTTTTGCCGGATTTCCTATTTTGATTTCATCTTTTACTGCAAAAGCATTCAGACCAAAAACGTAGGGCAATGACCAGGCAGTAATATCATAGGTCATGGTGTCTGATAAAAAAGTTTTGGGTTCGAACAATGTCTGGGCCAAAACAGAGCAATTCTGTTTTGAAGGAATAATGATATCATCCTGTTCAATGGTATAGGATTGGTTTTTATTTGATTGATAATGGAAAGCATCATTAACTATTTTTCCTGTTGAGAAAGGGTAGAAATATTCAATACCATTCGCATCCAGCATTTTAAATAATTCCTGTTTCCGATGTTCGTGATTTCCAGATGCAGTGATAATAAAATTCTTATACTCACCATCAGGGTCAGAATTTGCCTTCTTATAAAAATCCTGAAATTCCTGTATGACCATTTCAGAGTTATTATATGTTGCTTCCACTGTAGCCAACCCTGTCCAATAATGATGATTTAATCTCTCTTTTAAGGTGAGAGTATCTGAATCGGATGTTATTACTGCAACCCCGCCGGCACCGCTTCCGGCCTTCTCATAGGTCATACCAATTGCACCTTTGTAGGTGGGATAGGTATCCCCGTAACCGGGATAGAGTAAGTCAAACTCTTCATTGCGAAAATACAGCAATTGACGTTCATCAAAATATTTTGCGTTATTATCACCAATAATAGCTTGAAATTCTCTTTGCCATGGCGTAATCAATTCGTGGTATGGTTCCACTGCCGGGGCAAAATAATAAGGATCATTGTAAGATTGCTCATGATAGTCCACATGAATATGTGGCAACCATTGATTATATAATTTAAGGCGTTGTTGAGACTCCTGCTGACTTTGCCATACCCAATCCCGATTCAAGTCATGATAATAATGGTTGGTCCGTCCACCAGGCCATGGTTCTCGGTGTTCTCTTGTTTTGGCATCTACATCGGGAATTAAGTTCCCTGTCATGCGGTGAAAATTTGCATAGCGGTCTCGTCCATCAGGATTAATACAAGGATCAATCATCAATACGACTTTTTCTAACCATTTCTGTTGCTCAACATTGTTTGTGTCAGCAAATGTATGTAGAGTTTTGATGGCTGCTTCCATAGAACTGGATTCATTTCCATGCACCGAATAACTCAACCAAACAATGGATAAAGAATTGTCCGTTTTTTCACCTTCCATTAATCCCGATGCAATTAAATGATTCGTCCTGATTGATTCCAAAGATTCTATATTATTCGGGTGCGTGATAACGGAAACAATAAGTGGGCGACCTTCATAGGTTTCACCGTAAGTAATCAATTCAATATGCTTTGAAACAGTTGATACATGTTCAAAATAATCCACAGCATCATGATGAAAGGTAAATTTATCACCTAATTCATAACCAAGGAATTGAGATGGTGATTGTAGAGTAGTACCCCCAAATATTATTGTCAAATTAAATAAGGGTATTAAAAACAGTTTTATATTTTTCATATTCAATATTAAGATATTAGAGTTAGTAATTAAAACTTATGAAGAAAGGTGACATCTTTTTTACACGAGAAACTTAAACAATTGCCTATATATGACCTTTCTTTATAAGAAAGAATAATATACATCCTGTTAGGGAACCAGATATTATTACATTTAACCACAGCGACAAATCTATTGGCAATAGAATTACAGCAATGTAGATGATGTTAACAATAAATCCACCTAATAACATTCTTTTGATCCATATCATCGCCAAATCTACCAATCATCCCACAAACAAAAAACCCCACGAATGTGGGGCTTAGTGTTGTATAAAGGGAAAATTCTATTTTAGCATTCCTTATCTGCCTGAACTCGCCGGCCTGATTCATATAGATATACATCCCTGCAGACACAGGTTCACCTAGATTATTAGTGGCGTCCCATTGAATAGAACGATAGCCTTTTCATGATGAGTACCCGGGGCCGGACTCGAACCGGCACGTCCTTACGGACAATGGATTTTAAGTCCATAGTGTCTACCAATTCCACCACCCGGGCTTAAATAAAAGAGGCGTCGGCCGGATTCGAACCGGCGAATAACGGTTTTGCAAACCGGCCCCTTAGACCGCTTGGGTACGACGCCATAATATTTGTTAAATTGTCAAAATACGCGGCGGAATTTACTTTATGAATTCTGCCATTCAATTCACCTTTTTAGGTTTTTGGAACAGATTTTACAAGTAGTTTTGATCATGGATATAACCCGCTTAAATATTTATAAACGGCTCAGGGATTTCAAAGTGCCATCATCTGTTCTAGATGATATTTTTTCAAATAATGAAGATTTGAAAATCCTGGAAGATGCTTACTCAGCCTTAGTTGACGATGGTTTTAGCGAAGATGAATCTGCAGAAGAAATATCAAAAATGATCTTGAAAGAATTGGATGTTGACCCAGATCAGTCATTAACTGACGAAAAATAATTCACATTCGCCATGGAAGGTGGTGGCTTCTCAATATTATAATAAAATTCCTTCCCTTCCCGTATCTCTTCTCTTAATTGATTAATTTTTGGTAAATGTGTTTTTACCACATGGTATGGTGTTAACCCATCGGCTATACTGTCTAATATTATTTCACTAAAATAAATGGCTTCGTTTCTTAAATAGCCTTCTCTCACATCCTGCCATACCATTGGGCTGTCAACCATCTTACTTTGGGTGAGCAATAAATAATCAACCACAAATCGATCCAAAGGTTTTGGCTCTTTACCCAAAAGCAGAGAAAATATTATTATAAACCCGATTATTTTCATGGTTCAATTATAATGAAGAAACGTTTACACTATCCAGCCAGTTTGAAACTTTTTCTACCACCGATTCCAAACAGCCATCATCAAATGGGAGTTTTAATCCCGCCAATTCAACTAAACCTGTAAATGGAAGGCTCCCGCCTGCTTGACAAAGTCGATAATAATCCGACCATGCTTCTTCTCTATTTTCTTCACTTTTAATCCAGAACTGAAAAGCACAGGTCTGTGCCAGGGTATAATCAATGTAATAGAACGGCATTTGATATATATGGAGTTGTCCCTGCCAGATTCCTCCAGATTTTGGAAATTCAATATCATCATAATCTCGATTTGGCAGGTAAATGGATTCCAGTTCCAGCCACTTATTTTTTCTATCTTTGGGCGTTGCTTCAGGATTCTCATAGACCCAATGCTGAAAGTGATCTACACAGGCACCATAGGGCAAAAAGGATAAACTGCCTGCAATATGCTTGTACTTGAAGCGGTCTGTTTCTTCCTTAAAAAATTGTTCCATCCAGGGCCAGGTAAAAAACTCCATACTCATGGAGTGTATTTCTGCTGATTCC
>CAZCHA010000045.1:0-9880 GCA_964498175.1 uncultured bacterium | reverse complement strand
AATTAATGTCCTTGGATTCTGCAGCAGTGGAAGCCCTTTCAGGATTTGCGGAAGAGGACAGTATCTACATAAAAGCAGTTATAAATGATAGGCCAGGAAATGAGACTATAGGAACTGAAAGCTCTTCTAGATTACTCATAGATGAAACACCACCTTCATTAATAAGCGCATCCTATGAATCAAATTTTTCTGATTCTTCTCTGGCTACGGTGGGACATGTAGTCACTTTAACTTTTGAAACAGATGTAGAAATTCAAACTCCATCAGCAACAATTTCGACGCAAAATGCTATCATTTCTGATCTCGGTAGCAATCGATGGTCAGCATCATACGAAATGCAAAATGGTGATACGGAAGGTGTTATCCCATTCCAAATTGGCACACTTACAGATTCCAGAGGAAACCCTACGGAAGGAACCAGCTCCACTACCGATGGGACTATTGTTACTTTTGATAACACAAAACCTACTTTGAGTTCTGTAAACATTGTTTCAAATAATGCTGATTCATCATGGGCCAAAGTTGGAGATACTATTACAGTGGCGTTTAGCGGAAACGAATTGTTGATTGACCAAATAGCAACAATTGTTACTCAAACTGCAGCAATCACTTCTACGGGATTTGCTAATTTTTATTCACTCAGTTTTGATGGGATAGATGATGAAGTAAAAATTACTGGCAGTGGATTTATCTCAGGAAACGAACCTCGCTCAATTAGTGTATGGGCGGATGGTTCTTCTGGAAATATTGTTTCTCTTGGTGATGGAGCGGGAACTTCGAATCAGAGATTTTCAATCTTAATTTCAAATGAAAGAAGAGTTCTTATCATAGGTCAGAATAATGATTGGCATACCAATTATTATTTACCTCAAAACCAGATGACACATCTAGTTGTAACTCATGATGGTTCAACAGTCAAACTGTATGCCAATGGTGTAATTCAAGACCAAACTTCAAAAACATATAATACCGATTCTAGTATGCCTATTATGATAGGCACTAACACAGATGATAGAGATAGCGAATACTTTAATGGAATTATTGATATTGTAACAATTACAAGAGACGCATTGTCAATTGGAGAGGTTTCAGCTTTATACAATGGAAGTGATGTAGCATTAGATAATCTTATTGCAAAATTTAATTTTAATGAAGGTTCTGGGAGTGTTGCATACGATCAATCAGGCAATGGAAACAATGGTACTATCTATGGTGCAGTTTGGACCACCGAGGTTGCTTCTAATACAAAGAAATATTATGCTAAATATGTCATGATAGAGACAGACCCGGAGGGAGAAGTCCCTTTTGAAATTGTAGTCATTGATTCAGTGGGCTTAGTCAGTGATCCAGTTATTCAAACAACCGATGAAAGTTTAGTTATTTTTGACCGAACTGCTCCTACTCTTTCTTCAGTCCATATTGAATCAGATAATGCTAACAATACGTTAATTGCTATTGGTGGCGATAATATTTATTTAACATTTACACCAGAAGAACCATTACTACTAGATTCAATTGTTGTTACAATTGCGGGCCTTTCCACCACCTTGACTGAATCTAATGGGAGTTATACAGCAACTCTCACCTTGACTGGCAGTGAACCAGATGGCATTTTGGAATTTACAATTGATTTTAAAGACCGGGCAGGCAATCCCGGGATTCAAGTGATCGCCACCACAGATGAGAGTTCTGTGAATCATGATATTTTACCACCTGAAATTGAAGTTGCATCCATAACATCAAACAATCCAGATTCTTCTTGGGCAAAGGTTGGAGATTCAGTCTTTGTTACATTTACTGCATCAGAAACATTGGACAATATTTCTATAACCATTGCTGGTGTATCATCTAATTATAATGAACTTTCTGGAGCTAAGTATCAGGGGTATCATGTTATGGATGAAAGTAATGATGAAGGTGATATCCCCTTTTTAATAACATATACAGATTTGGGTGGTGCCATAGGTCCGGATGCTGATACAACCACAAATAATACAAATGTCCAATTTGATAAAACAGTGCCAGAATTTTCTTTTATCAGAATGGCTACAAATAACGTTTATGGCGATTCCTTGGCTGGTATTGGCTCCGTGGATACGTTATCATTTACGATTAGTGAAAATCAGAGAGATTTAAACGTCGAACTTGCCGGCTCGCAAAAGACTCCTGATCAGGAAGAATTAAATTTTATTACAACACACACTTTTTCCGAATCAGATGAGGATGGCTGGGTTTCCTTTACCCTCTCAATGACAGATTCCGCTGGAAATCCATCTGACACTCTTATAACAACTCAAGATGGCTCACAAGTTCGGTTTGATGGTACTTTTCCAATATTACCTATTGTGAATTTCTTCAGTAATAATAGCAATGATTCATCTGTGTGTATCCCCGGAGATTCATTATTTCTTCAATATACATCCAGTGAAACCTTAAGAACTGCTACAATTACTTTAGCTGGCAGTTCACCAGACGAATCTGGTTGGTTAGGCGGGTTTAATTATGCAAGCTACATTTTGACCGGTACCGAGGATGAGGGCTTTATTCCTTTCACAATAGGTTTTGAAGATTGGGTAGGAAACCCCGGTGATACGATTTCAGGTACTACAAATGGCAGCTCTGTTTTATTTGATATGACGCCACCGGATGATTTTACCCTTGGGAATGTGGTTTCTAAAAATGGGATTGAAGTAGCAGGGTATTGGAATGCTTCCAACCAAACATTAGAAATAGCTATACCAGTAGCGAATGACGAAACTTTACCAGGTGGTGGTATTCAGATTCAAGCTTCTTTTGGAGGAAGTTATTCCAATTTAGCAGATACAATAGAAATTGATCAGGGTGACCTGGGAATGGAAAAAATCGTTTCAATATCGGAAACAGATTTTGAAAGTATGGCTGAGTTTAACGAAAATATGAATACCACCTTTCAGGCAGTTTTGTGGGATAGAGCAGGGAATTCAACGATAGGGACAGCCAGCACATCAACAATTCATATAGACCAAACTTTACCCATGCTTGGTATGGTATCCCAGCGCACCAATAATGCCATTGCAGATTCCCTTGCAAAAGTTGGAGATACAGATACCCTGATAGTTTCATCCACAGAAGGATTGGATAGCATCCAGGTTCAGATCTTTAGCCAGAATGCAGTTCATTCTGGTGCAAATAGAGATTGGACGTTTACATATTCTTTCCAGGAAACTGATAATGATGATATGGTTTCATTCAATATTGTATTTGGAGATACTGCAGGAAATTTGGGGACTGATGTTTCTACTACAACGGATGGTACTACAGTTCGATTTGATGGGACAAAACCCACTCTAACATCTGTTTCTTTTTCATCAACAAATGTTATAGATGGTGGATTAGCAATTCCTGCAGACACGCTTTATCTTGATTTTATTTCAGATGAGGATCTTTTAACAAAAGAAGTACTCATTGCGGGGTTTGACGCAGACACCACATTTGAAAATATATCCAGGACACCTTTCCGTTCTTGGAGAATTATGGATGGAACTGAAGAGGAGGGATATATCGAATTCGAAATTGGATATTCTGATTTGGTAGGGAATATAGGAGATACAATAAATGAAACAACTAATGGAACATCAATCTTATTTGATATGACACCTCCAGATGATTTTGAATTGGATACAGTCTTTGTTTCTGGTGGAAAAGTAATTTTTGGATTTTGGAATGCAAGTAATGATACTCTTACGCTCCGAGCACCTATCCCAGAAGATGATGAAACTATAATCGGGGGTACTTTTCAGTCCCAGGTTAAATTTGGAGAAGGAGCATATGTAAATCTTGGAGATGAAAAAATCATCATAGGAGGGCAGGGAGTTAGTTCACAAGATCTTAAAATCACAAGAATGGAATTCACAACTGCAAATGGGTATTCGGAAAATGAAAATGTACAATTTATAGCGAAGGCAAAAGATAGGGCAGGGAATGAAACGGTTGGCTCAGCCTATAATACCACGTTTCATATTGATGAAATTGTGCCATCTTTAACAGAAGTTTCGATACAGTCTAATAATGAATTGGATTCAACTTGGGCAAAAATATCCGATATTGTTTCCTTGAATTTTACCTCTAGTGAAGGCCTTTCTTCTGTGACGCCGGTTTTGTTTTCCGATTCTTTGACAGGGATACCTGAAAATGCGGGATCAACTTGGACAGTTACTAAAACAATTCTATCTGATAATGCTGAAGGTGTAATTCCCTTTTATATCACTTATAACGATACCGCAGGCAATGAGGGTGATCAGGTTTCATCATCTACAGATGGTAGATCCGTTACATTTGACAAAACAAGTCCAACGATCACGAACCTTCTGGAAGGGAATGAAGGTCGGGACATTAATTATTATAATCAAGCAGATTCAATCACGCTTTATTGGTCCCAGTTTGATTCCCTTGCTGGCGTGAAAGATGCTTATGTCGGGTTGGGCACTGATTCAAATTTGACAGATGTGTTGGATTGGACACTTTCTGATCAAGACTCTTTAGCAGGACTAGGCGGATTGAGTTTATCCAATGACGGCATTTACTTTGGTGCTGTATTTGTGCAGGACTCTGCAGGGAACCACTCAGATACTTTATGGGGAAACAGTATTTACATTGATACACAAAATCCTGATACCGGATCTGTAATAGATGCCTATTGGGTAATGGACCTTGATTATGCCATTGATTCCACCCGACTCAGTTATATTTGGTCAAATTTTACAGATAATACAGAAATTGATTATTATGAAATTGCGATTGGAACGGAAGATGATACAGCCAATGTAATGAATTGGATGCGTTCGGACAGTACAGATAGCATGACAGTTACAGGATTGAATTTAGTTCGGGATACATTGTACTATTCGTATATCCGTGCCTTTGATTTGGCAACCAATAAATCTTTAGCCGCACAAACAGATGGTATTTATTTTGATGATAATTTTCCAGTTGTAAATAAAATCACTCCGAATGTTATTTCAGATTCAGCCGGATTTTTATCTGTTCTAGCTAATGATACACTTACAATCAAATTCAATCGCCCTATTTATGAATATGGATTATCTGTGAATTCCAATGTTGATTCAAATCTTACAATATCACATGAATATGGTGATTCTATCATCACAGTTATTTGGACTGAAACTCTTGCAAGTTATGATACATTAACGGTCATCCTGGACAGTGCGGTAGCTTACAACACTCTTTGGCTCACGGATACGCTTCATTTTTATTCCAAACTCTGGGCTGATTTGAATAATGATTATGATATTACCATTGAAGATATACTTACGTTTAATCAAACTTGGCCTGAAACAGATCTGGGCCCGTTTAAAGATGATCCCCCGCATGTTCGCCCTGAACCCGATGGTGAAGCAAACCTTACAGACCTTGCTGCATTCGGAAAAATGTGGCACTGGAAATATTTTAACTTAGAATTTGATACAACTTTAATCGCGGCTCGATCAACGGATGGATTAAAAATTATTGCCCAAGGATCTAAAGCAAATATCACAATACCTAAAGATGTTGCCATGGCAGAAATCCTAATAGGAGAATCAAATTTGGATATTGAAAAGATGCATTTCGTGAATCCATCAGGATCTGCATTCATATTCACATCATTAGATACTGCACATGGATTAAAACAATTTTCCATGGCAGACCATAGAGGATTTGATTCCACACTTACATTAATTATTCCAGAGACAGAACAGGAGTATTTTCAAGCACAGATTCAATACAAATTCATGGATATTACCGGCATGAACCTGGCCGATGGAATTGCATCAATTGATGTGGAAATCCTTCCAGATAAATTCATGGTTTATAATAATTATCCGAATCCGTTTAATCCGATTACTGCAATCAATTATGATTTACCCGAAGTAAGAGATGTCAATATTATCATTTATGATTTACTAGGGAGAACAATTCGTCATTTAGACCTAAATAAGGTTAAAGCTGGTCGACATAAATTTGTCTGGCATGGAACAAATGATTTTGGGAAACGGGTCAGCACTGGAATTTATTTTTTGCAAATAACCGCTGGGCAGGACATTCAGACCCAGAAAATGCTATTGTTAAAGTGATGGGGAAAACAACGGGCTCAGGATAGACAAAACTCCATTAATTACGAACTGATTAAAATTGATCATTACATCCGTTCAGGCGCTGTAATTCCCAGTATCTTAAGTCCATTTCCCATGATAACCTTTACCGATGTGATGAGTGCTAATCGAGCCTTTGAGAGTGCTCTGTCTTCTGTAATCACATGACATTGTCCATAAAATTTATGGAATCGTGTAGCTAATTCTTGAAGGGTGTTAGCAATAATTTGTGGTTCCAGATTTTCGAAAGCTAATTCCATGATTTCTGGAAATCGTACCATATGCTGGATTAAATTAATTTCTTCTGGTTGAGATAAAAGTGTAGAATCAAAATCATCTCCTAATTCTAATCCTGAATTTTGCCCATGTTTAATAATATTACAGATTCGTGCATGTGCATATTGCAGGTAAAAGACAGGATTCTTATCAGATTGATCTGCCGCCAGTTCTAAATCAAAATCGAGATGTGTGTTCATGCTTCGCATAATAAAAAAGTAGCGTACAACATCTGTACCTACATCATTCACTAACTCATCCATTGTCACAAAATTGGCTTCTCGTGTAGACATTTTAATTTTTTCACCACCTCGAAGTAATGTTACAAATTGGTAAAGTAGTACCTTGATTTGATCTGTTTTCAGTCCTAGCGATTCCAGAGCTAGAAGTACATCCGGATATGTGTCTGCATGGTCAGCTCCAAAAATATCAACAATGAGATCAAATCCACGGTTGATTTTGGCGCGGTGATAAGCCGTATCCGGAACACGGTAGGTTGGTTCGCCTGTGCTTTTGATGTAAACACGGTCCTGATCTTTTCCAAGTGCAGTTGCTCTAAACCATGTGGCGCCATCTTTATCATAGATTAGATCCTTATCTCGTAATTCGCTTAGGAGTTTATCAATTTCACCATTTTCGTAGAATGTTTTTTCATTAGTGAATTGATCAAAATGGATCCCAAGATTAAGAAGACATCTTTTAATGTCTTCAAAAATAGATTTTTCCGCTTTTTCTTTAAAAATTGAATCGCCTGCGCTGAGATCGGCTCCCAGGTTATCGAGAATGGTCTGGGCAATATGCTTAATATAAGTGCCCTTATATCCATCATCAGGAAATTCAAATTCCTTACCTAAAATCTCAAAATATCTTGCTTCAACAGATTGGCCAAGAATTCGCATTTGCCGACCTGCATCATTAAAATAATATTCCCGTGTTACATGAAATCCCTGCCATTCCAAAATATTTGAAACTGTATCACCGAGAACTGCGTTTCGGCCATGACCCACCGTAAGAGGCCCAGTTGGATTTGCGCTGACGAATTCAACGTTGGCTGTTTTTCCCGCACCCAAGTCACTTTTGCCAAAAGATTCATTTTCATCCAAAATGGTTTTGATTTTGGATTGATAAAAGGATTTGTCTACTTTAAAATTGATAAACCCGGGTAGAGTAACCGTAATCTCTGAAATATGATGTGGTAATTCTTTTTTTAATTCTTTGGCAATGGATTGAGCAATCTCTAAGGGAGGCATCTTGAGATTCCGTGTGAGTAAAAGAGAAATATTGGTGGATAAATCTCCAAATTCCGGATTTTTTGGCGGTGCTAAAGAGAACTCTTTTTTCGGATAGGCAAGAAACGTAAGAGAATTGGAGACTGCGTTAGTGATCTGTTGTTTCAGTTTCTTCATCTATGAATTGTGTTATGGGAGCATCTGCCCACAATTTTTCAATGTTATAATAATCTCTATCGTCTTTTCTGAAGACATGAACAACAACGTCGAAATAATCCAAGAGTACCCAATTTAAATTTTCATATCCCTCAAGATAGCGGGGCTTGTGTGAAGTACCCCTCCTGATATTGTCAGCAATGGCCTTGACCTGAGGCTCTGAGTCACCTGAGCAAAAAACAAAAAAATCAGTAACCGATGACAGACCACGAACATCCATTGCAACTAATTCTATTGCTTTTTTGTCAAGTGCCAGGTCTAGGATCTGTTTTAGGAGATGCTGGTCGGATACAAAATCCGGTGCAGAGTCGGACATTTATTGAACTGTAGAAATAAAATCAGAAATTGCAGAGAAATTAGTAATGTCTTTTCCAAGAATCACTGTTACATCAACACCTAGAGACTCATCAGGATCGTCTGTTATAATATGGATTTTATCATCCATAGTAACCCCAAAAGATTTTGAAACAGCTCTCAAACTTTCTACATTTTCATTCCGACTAATGATCACTGTATTTGGATAATCATGGTGATCCGCATTATCGGAACGAACCACATCTATATGATTCTTACGAAGAAATTCTGCTGTTCGTGCGGCTATACCCTTTAAACCACAACCATTCAAGACTTCAACTTTAATATTCTGAATTGGATTTTTCTGGTAAACATCTTTAGCAAGACGTTTAGGTTCGATCTTTGGAAATGTAACCTCAATGGGCACACCAGTATGGGTTACGTTGCGGGAGAATGAATAAATGAATCCTAGAAGTAAAACGCCAACAATGCCGATTGCAGCGTTCAGGGTCATGCTTTGGGATTGGGATTTCTTTTTGCGGTGGAGACCTTTTTTTCTTGCCACTTACTTAATGTACCTCGGGTTGAAGGGTGAATTGGTTTGGTATCTTTGATAGTGTGGGATGTTCTGGAACCGGAGTTGCAGAAACGAATTTTTCGTGGGTTGGTAGGTAATACCCGCATCATAACCTACATCCAGCTGATTCAAAAGTGCACCCTGTTGCTGGAATGGCAGTTGTGTTTTATAAAGGGTTACATTTGCATCAAATCTCAAATTGTCCATAGCCATATAGGTGATGCGGTTGGTAAACCCTGCAATGGAAGTGGATTGTCCACCCATAGACATCATTGACATTGTAAAGCCGTGACTCATATCAAACCGTACTGGATCAAATAATGAAAGGGATGGCTGGGCATCCAATTCGCCGTTTAGATTAGTGGGCAAGGTTTGGACTGGTACATCCGTGCGAAATTGTGCCAGAATGAATCCTGACAGAAAAAATAAGTTAATAAGTAGTTTTAAAATATGAATCATGTAATATTGAATTTAATACAGATATAATTGTTCCAAAATAGGGATAGCTGGATTTTTTAATAAATCTTTAGTCCCAAACATTCACCTGATTCGACTCATTAAAATCATTTCGTTGTGGATTGACTATGCAAAACCGGTGACCGGTTGGGGCTTCCATAACAATAAATTTTTCTTTTTCTTCAAAAATAGTTGCCCCCAGTATTTTTTAACGATCAACTTCTGCTTCAATGTTGTCTGTTTCAATATCGATATGAATACGGCTGGGGTGATCCACTTTATGGAGCCAAATGTGAGGTTGCCCATCTTGAATTTCTAAAGGCACCCAATTTCCATTTTCGTAATTCGGATCACCGGACTTTATTCCCAAAGCTTCGATCCAAAAATTTTTTCCGGATTTCAGGTCATCGACTTGACTGTCAATAATGAGTGCTGCTAAACGACTTTTGTGCATTTTAAATTCCTTTATTAGTTAAACGTTTTATCAATCACGGCACCACCTAGACAAACTTCACCATTATAAAAAACAACTGATTGTCCCGGTGCGATGGCGAAACGTGGTTCTTCAAATTCAACGGATATGCCGGTATTATTTAATTCTGTGATCTGGCAGGTTGCATCTTGCGCACGATAGCGGATCTTCGCCTTTAGGTTTTCACTATTCGGAGCTTCTCCGGAGATCCAATGGAGATCAGATGCCGTAA
>CAZCHA010000044.1:8328-9908 GCA_964498175.1 uncultured bacterium | reverse complement strand
CGTTTTTTCATCCACCCAAATTTTGAATTTGGAGGGGAATAGCGTGGATTGTCCAACTTGTGAAGCTAAAGGGTCTGAAATGGCTAGTACCAGAAAGGATAGGATTATGAGTTCAGGATAATTCCAAAAAAGGAGAACTAGTAAAAAATATGCGACAGGAAAATAAACCGTTCCGTAAGAAAACCTGTCCTGGCTGTGGATCCCTTTAAATAAATCTTTTCTCAACGCATACCCATTCAGGAAAATAAATATGACCGATAAGGTAATTGGCCAAAGATTGGTTGAGAAGATTAGAGGAGAAATACACACAAAAATACCAACTAGGAAATGAACCCACTTGCGGTTAGCATCTGGTGATATCCAATCTTGCTTTTGTGTAAAATCACTTATTCCCACTATCCCTAGAATCAGGAAAAGAAAAGATGCAAACGTCCACCATTCATTCTCAAATGGAATCCAATACGGAAATGTCATGAATTAAATTATTGTGTAAGAGATTAAATGGCAATGATTGAGCATAGGAAAAGAATTAATTTTTAGGTAATTAAATTTAACAACAGGAATAAAAATGAAGGTCGCAGTAAATGAGTTTGTCCGCCGTCAGGTGAAGGGTTCTGGAAAAACCTATTCTAAGACAATGTCTTTTGAAGCAATTGCTGAACACGCCCAAATCCAAATGGGAAATGGGCACTTTTCAAATGGATATCGAGATGGTGTCCGAATTGTACATTGTGATATTTCTATAATTGGTGATTTTTTTTGTCCAATTATAAAATTAGACGAAAATTCAGAATTGGTCTCAAAATTGGTTAGACGGAGGCCCGAAGAAGATTTTTATATTCAAACCCGAGCGATCAAAGGGACACCTTTAGAACCAGAAGCTGTGGATTTAATACTGTACAGAAATGATGTATTATCTGAGAATGATGAGCAGTCAACCGATGCGGAATGGGAATTAGTCAGCATCAATGCAATCCCGTTAGGTTTGAAAAAAATTCCCATAGGGCCGATTACAATGATGCGGAATCAGCTAGAACTTCCTGGCGGAACTAAAGCACATTATTCATCAGATGAGTGGGCTGAGTCTGTCCGATTTTGGCAGGAATTTTCAAGTATAGAACCGGAAAATGATATTTAATAAAGATGTTTACAATTATTAACTAAATATTTAAGTTTAGACGCGGAAGCTGATTAACTAGTGCATCATTATATCGGCTCAAAAAATAACCGAGGTAATATGAAAGGAATGAAATCCATTCTTAAGCCGTCCTTCTGGGGACGGTTTCCAATCACAATAGCAGTCCTATGGGGTACGTGCGCCTATGGTCAGGCTTATTCCATTTCGGGGAGAGCTTTCAACGAAGCTGGTAAGAAAATTGGGCCTGTCCGGATCGTTTTATATGATCTGGATAAAAGAAAGGTGATAGAAATGGAGACACCTGCCAGCGGCAAATTTAAATTAAAAAATATTCCTGACGGCAATTATACCATGAACGTTTATGGCGAAGATGGTTATGGGGCCACTAAAAATTTCTCTGTCAGCGGTTCAAATATTTCTGATGTTAATCCAGCATTGAATC
>CAZCHA010000044.1:0-8228 GCA_964498175.1 uncultured bacterium | reverse complement strand
GTAGGTGCTAAATCGGATGCAGCCTGTGATAAAAGTGTATTTTCAGCACCAGACTCTATAGTGGTCTCATTTGATAAACGAAATAATCATTTAATTAAATGGTCCGAAGTGGAAGGTGCAAGTTCTTATAATCTTTATACAAATGGTAAGCTTCAAACCAACACCTCAAAATTAGAAATAAGTCTAAAAAGCCTGAAATGGGAGACTGACTATACCTATTACTTGACTTCCTTAACTGAAGATGGTAAAGAGGGACCTAAATCATCAGATTATACTGTAAAGACGCCAAAAATATATATTATTGAAGGATTATTGCTTGATGAAACAGGGGATGAAAAAAATGTAGATCAGGCCAAGGTATTTCTATATGATTCTATAGGTACAACTTTATTGGAAGAGTTTGTTGTAGCAAGGAATGGAAAATTTCGTTTTGAAAAAGAAATCATTGCTGATTATTACACAATTAGAGCGTATGGGAACGGAAGCGGGAATGGCGGTGATCGGGTTCAGGTAATAAATAAAGATATTACTAATTTAAGGATAGATCTATCTACAGAAGGTTTGAGGCCAAAAGTTTGGGTTGAACGTGGAGTTGAACAATTAACAGTACATTGGTCTGATATCCCTCAAGGAAAATCCTACAATGTTTATAAAAATGACCGCCTGATACAGAATCTTGTTGGAGACACGTCCCACGTAGATATAGTAGCACCTGGAGTACCAACCGAGTACATGGTTAGATCCATTGACATTTATGATCTCGAAGGACCGGAATCTAATTACGTAACAGAAAAAGCATCCTATGCACCACCTGAATTGACCTTGGCTGTCATTGCAGGCGGTTATGCTGTTGAGGGTAGCGGGCGAAACGTCAATGTAAGTTGGCAACCGATTCCAGGAGTGGGTAAGTATGCTCTGTACAGAGATGGTGAACTGCTGGCAAAACAATCAGAACCATTATATGAAGAAAAAGATCTTGAATGGAATACGACTTATGTGTATAAAATAAATTCAATCGATTCAGATGATCTTGAAGGTGTGGATTATACAGACTCCGTTACAACACACCCTGAAGTGATTGCACCCGTTTTCAAACTGGAAGAAAAAATCAACTCAATTGCTCTTTCCTGGGATCCCATACCAGATATGGAAGGTAAATATAAGATTATTAGGAATGGTGGAAATATTGCTGATCTTAGTGTTTTTGAATTTATTGATCCTGTGACTCCAGGAATTGAATATTGTTATACGGTTGCAGCAGAAGATATCCATAAAACCGTTGGACCCGAAGCTGAAATAAAGTGTGGGAAAGGTTATTTTGCACCTCCAGGGAATTTTACGGGAAGAGTATTAAGGAATAATATTACATTTAATTGGGAACCCGTACTGGCTGCATCGGGGTACAGACTCTATAGAGATAATGAGTTGCTTCTAGATACCCCGGATCTCACCGAATATGTGGATGAAAATTTAGAATTTGATAAAGAATATAAATTTGAGATATGCAGTTATGACCAGGATTCTCTTGAAGGGACAAGGTTTCCCTATCCTGTAACTACCCATGAAGAAGTGCTGGCGACTTCTATGACTGCTGAAGCGGACCTGGAAAAAATCACTTTAAACTGGGAAAAGTCCAACCTGAGAGTGGATCATACTTACAGAATCTATCGTGATGATGAGTTATTGACTGCAGTTACCGATACAACCTATGAAGATATTGTATCGCCAGGGCGATTTTTCTGTTATAAGATTACGGTTATAGATAAGTATGATACTGAGAGCCTGGCATCCAATTCTGAATGTAAGAAAGTGCTGGTGAATTATCCCAGCAATCTCACAGTAACGGGTGATGTCAGACGAGTCTTGTTTAACTATAAGTATATGATCGGAGCAGTTGGATACAATATATACATAGCTGAAAAAGAGACAGACTCCTTGAGCTTATTAACAACAACAAAAGGTAAATATTACGAGCATAAGGGACTTGAATTTGATACCGAATACTGTTATCGGATCTCCTGTGTTGATCAGGATGGAGATGAAGGTCCATTGTCTTCGATCCAATGTGGTTGGGTTTTGCCTCCGCCCCATATTACTCTTATAGAGAAACGATTTGTAGAAAGATCAGGAAATGGAATTTTAGATGGTAGAGAACATGGATGGATCATTGCTAAAATTGTGAATGATGGCAGAAGTCCTGCGCGAGAGCTAAAACCTTGGCTTGAACCAATAGCTGATGCTATAACACCTTCATTGAAAATTGATTCTGTAGCGATGACACCAAAATTAGATATAGGAGATACTCTCACAATCCGTTTTGACCTTTATGGGAAACTCAAAATTGAGTCAGGAGAGCGGAAATTTAAAATCCGTGTTGATGAATTTACTGGATTAGATCTGGAACCAGAGCCCATTTCCTTTACCACTCTAAAAGTTATTCCACCTAATTTGGTTGTGACTGATTTTGCTATCGATAATGAGTGGGGGCAGCATTACATCCCAAAAAATGAAATTGTAACTTTATCAATCCGCGTCCAAAACCTTTCAGAAGGTAGATCAGATACAGTAAGCGTTCTGTTTCGCAGGGATAGTTCTTTTGTATCGAAAGATGCCGATGAGATCCATGAATTTGGTGTTGTTAATGCAGGTGAGTACCTTGATTTCAAATTTGAATTAATGAGCCGGGAAGATGATTTCACAATTTACCTGGAAGTATATGATTATTTTGAAACGCGAAAAACAATCCCCATTCATTTGGAAACGATGAAAAAGTATAAAGGGGCCGATGATTTGATCATAGTAGAAACACCTTATCCAGAAAATTTAACGGTAGGCGAAGCTCCTATTATACCCGAGTTGATGACTGGTATTCCAGAAGGTCGTACCGAGCATGGTATAATTGGAATTGTATTAGGGAATCTGGATTTTTGGAATCCTGAAATTCCTAGAAAATCATCTACCGCTGATAATGTAAAAATGGTACGAGAGTATTTTTATGATCTTTTTGGTATGGAAAACTATGCTATTATGCCAAGCCAATATTGGCAATTTAGTGAAAAAATTTATAGCCGTGACTTGCAAGGTATATTTGATCCAGATCTTGGATACTTAAGGAAAAAAATTGAATCAAGTTTAGATTATTCCGGTGAAAAATCGTTGGATTTAATATTCTATTACAGCGGCGAAGGTACTACGTATAGAGGTGAAAAGGTTTTGCTTCCCTATGATGCAGATCTTAAAAATCAATATTCGTTTTTCCCTCTAAAAAAATTATATAGTAATTTGATTGAAATCCAAAAAATGGAAGAAGTTGGGGAAATAACACTGTTTATGGATGTCGATTTTAATAATTCTGCTTTTCAGCAATATATTGTAAAACCTGGTGAACTAGTAGAAGATCCAAAAGCAAAAAAGAAGAAAAAGAAAAAGAAAAAGAAAAAAGGTGAACCTGAAACGCCAATTGTGACATTGCCTAAAGAGATCATGCCACCAGAATCAATTACAGCATTCTATGCATCCAATATCACTCAGATCACTTATGATCATCCTGATATGAATAATGGAATTTTTACTTATTACCTACTTCGTGGTTTACGAGGTGATGCTGATAATGGTGATAAAAACGTTACTGTTGCGGAGCTTCATGATTATATAAGTAAAAATGTCCAGGATACTACTACGAAATTGTACAAGGATTTACCACAAGTCCCTCAGCTTTTTTCATCAAATCCGGATAGAGTTCTTTTCAGATTACCTTAAAGAGACTATTCCTTGGTTTGAGATCACCAACCCCTTATTCTGCATCGATGATCCTTAAAATAACTCTATTCTGTTCGCTGATTGCAACTATTTTTGCCGATCCTGTCACTATTTCCGGAACCATAAATAACCCAGCTGGAAACCCGGTTAAAAAGGCTGTCGTCACCTTGAGAAATTTGAAAGATAATATTCTCATGGAAGAAAAAACAAATCGAAAAGGGAACTTTTCTTTTATAGATGTTGAACCGAATTTTTATTTTCTTGTCATTGAGCATGAGGGTGATGGTACGAAGCGAATAAAAATTAATCCCAGAAAAACACGGAATGCAGACCTTGAATTAAGTTTGGAATTAACTGGTGAAAATGAGCCAACACGGTGTTATTTATTCTCAAATGATGAACCCACAGATTTTGATCCAATTTTAAATGTTAAAGATATAAATGTCCAATCATCGACTGAACAAATTATTATCACTTGGAAAGACATTAAGCAGGCACAGTCTTTTATACTTTTTGAAAATGATATTGAGATATATCGAGGTGAGGAAACAAGATTTGAAAAAAATGAATTCCCGGGAAAGGAATTTTGTTATTCAATAGAGGCATTGGGTGGATTTGGCCTGGTTGGTGAAAGGTCAGACATACATTGCGCCAGCGTTGCAATTGCCATACCTCGGGATATCGTTATTGATGTTTCAAAAAATACACTTTCTTTGAATTGGGCACCCGTGAATGGTGCATTATCTTATGTCATTTACAGAAATGATGATAAAATTATAAATTCAGATAAATCCAATTTTATGGATTCTGACCTTGATTTCGGTACGGAATATTTTTATAAAATAACAGCAGTGGATGTATTGGATCAGGAGAGTAATCCTTCGGTTGCAGTTAAAGGTACTACAAGGGATTTTGTGGAACCGCCGATTTTATCTTCCATGAAGAATGAAAGTCGAATTATATTGATATGGAATGAGGTAAAGATTGCCAAATCTTATAATATTTACCGAGGAGGTGACCTATTGTCATCTGCACAATCCAACACCTTTTCAGATGACGTGCCAGCTGGTAAACAACATTGTTATGAGATTACATCCATTGATCAATTTGGGGTTGAAAGTAGCCGCTCAAATTCCCACTGTGCAAAAGTTCCAATTCAATCTCCAAAAGGTGTCACAGCAGATGGAGGAGTGACTTCCATGCATCTGAATTGGAATGAAGTTTCAGGTGCGGTTAATTACAAGGTCTATGAAAAAGTTGATCAGGATTCTCTGTTATTCATTAATCAAGTAAAATCTACCCAATTCACTGTACAAAATTTGGATTATGGCGCTGATAAATGCTATCAGATTTCAGCATTAGACGCAGAAGGAGAAGAGACTGAATTTTCTTCTTCTGCATGTAATGTTGTATTGGATCCACCTCATTTTACTATTCAGAAAATGACTCTGATCGAACCTTCTGGCAATAGTGTAATAGATTCCAGGGAAACAGGTATATTACAATTTGCCCTTTTTAATGACGGGCAAAGTCCGGCTCACCAGGTGACATTGTCGATTATTTCTCATGATTCAAGTCAAAATTTATTAGTGGGTGAGTCTGCTGTTATTGATACGCTTCAAGCAGGCAGAATTAAGTTTGGTAAAATTAGATTAGAGGGGTTATTACATGTAGAAACAGGAGAGCATGAATTTGAATTGCAAATTTCATCTATTGATGGAATAACGCTTGATGACCCTTATCTGTTCAAGATAGAAACAAAATCAGTTATTCCACCGAAACTCATTGTAGCTGATTTTGCGATCGCAAATGATTTTGGTACCCATTATATACCCATAAATGAGATTGTTAATCTAATTATCAGAATCCAGAATGTTGGAGAAGGAGAATCTGAATCTGTCCATGTAAAGATTAAGGAAAATCGATCTTTTACTACACCGGATTTCACAGGAAATGTTAGCCTACCTGTATTCAATCCTGGAGATTATATGGATATTGAAGTACCGATTATGAGTTTTCAGGATAATTTCTCGGTGGATATAGAATTAACTGATTATTTGAACCGAACTGTTCTCCAGAGGCTTAATCTGGAAGCAATGAAGCACTATCGGTCTTCCATGGAATTGATAACACAATCCATTGGTACAGAAGATGTTGATCATTATCCTGATGCACTGGGGGAAATCGATGTAGATCGGCGAATTCCTTTGGGAAGGAAAAACCCTAATGCCATGGCTGTTATTTTAGCCACTGAGTACTATGAAGATGGAAACTATCCCCAATTAGATTATGCAAATCGGGATGGTGATGTAGTCCGACAGTATTTTAATCATGCATTCGGGTTATCTGATTTTCAATTGTTACCTTCCAAAACGTGGCAGATGGAAGGAGGGCCAACCGAGAACGACTTTAGGAATATATTTGATCCGCATCAGGGTAGTCTACGAAAACGAATCATAACTGCGGAGAAATATTCCGATGTGGATGAGATGGATATTTTTCTGTATTACCGTGGTTATGGCGAATGGGTAGATGGGAAGCCGCTCCTGATACCCAAAGATGCAAAAATAACCCGTCATATTACCAAATACCCTTTGGAACAATTAGTAAGTAATCTGTCCTTACTATCGGTATTAGGCAATATTCGATCTATCACTCTGTTTCTGGATATTACCTATATCAATCCTAAAAATGCAGTTGGTTCCATATGGAATTTTCCAAAAATGTCTGACAAAATCTGTATACTGAGTGCTGCATCCAATGGAGAATCATCTCAAGTCTATAAAGAGAAAAAACATAGTATATTTAGTTATTCTCTTTTAAAGGGGTTAGCTGGTGGCGCAGATGATGGTGATAATTTGTTAGAATTGGGGGAGCTCACAGAATATATCTATAAAGCTGTACCGGAATACGCCAGAACAGTATCCAATTCATCCCAGCAGAATCCTTCTTTTAAAGGTACGGATCTTAAAAGAATTATTCTTGATTTAAGATAATTGTATTGGGTAATTGATTTTAATAAGATGGATAGGCTTCTCCCATTTTTACCTTTTATCCTTGTGGCAGCAATGCTTATTGGATGGAAAGAATATGAATCCTATATAATTGAAGCTGAGAAAAATAAAAGAGCAGTTTCATTCAATGTTCCTAATGAACCGTCACCTGTCACATTAAATAGAAAATCCCAACTAGAACAAATGGCCTTGGCGGAGCGATCCAAGGTGAAAGTTATGGTTGAGCATGACAATTCACCACTTACTGATACATACCCCATGATAATGGATGCTACTGAATCATTCGATCCTGATTATGGAGATGAAATCCAATTTAAATGGAAACAAAAATCAGGGACAAAAGTTGAGCTCAAGCCGAACCCATTTTCTGGTAAGGTTAGTTTTGAAGGTGTGGCAGGCGAATATGTATTTGAGCTCACCGTGTCGGATAATTATGGCGCAAAAAATACCGTAATTAAAACGGTAGTGATTGAACCGGAGCCGAACGTGCCTCCTGTAATTCAAATGAAGGTAAGACAAGGATCTGAGTTGAAGTAATAATGAAAAAGACGATTCTTGCTATCACCGCAATGCCACCGGATAAAGGACAATTATGAATAAAGTTGTTTTAGGAATAGATATTGGCGGCACAAATACCGTTTATGGATTCGTTGGTAAAGATGGAAATATCTTTCATAGTGATGAGATCCCGACCCATGGAAATAAGCCTGTAGATAATTTCATAAACAGGTTAGGGGAAAAATTAGATTCTTTTTTACCAGATAACTCTGATTTCAAATTATGTGGAATAGGTGTAGGGGCACCCAATGCTAATCATTTTACAGGGATCATTCAAGATCCGCCAAACTTGAATTGGGGACACGTTGACATTGTGAATCTATTAAAAGAAAAGTTTAATTGTGACGTTTCCTTGACCAATGACGCTAATGCTGCTGCATTGGGGGAAAGAAATTATGGTATTGCTTCTGAAATGAATGATTTTGTCGTCATTACACTTGGTACAGGGCTGGGAAGTGGGATTTTTACCGGCGGGCTATTACTTTATGGTACAAATAGTTTGGCGGGCGAAATGGGCCATATATCCATAGCTCAAAATGGGCGAGCCTGCTCCTGTGGATTGAAAGGTTGCCTGGAAATGTATGTCTCCGCAAAAGGGATAAAAGAAACTGTGATTGAATTTCAAAAGGATAACCCTGATGATGACTTTTTATCATCGCTCGAGCATGATCTTATTGATGGAAAAATGATTGACTGCGCAATTGATGATGGCATAGAATCCGCAATCTCACTTTACGAATTCACAGCCGATAAACTTGCTTTTGGAATGGCGCAGTTAGCGACAATTTTAAGCCCTGAAGCATTTTTTATTTATGGGGGTTACAGCCAGGCAGGTGATAGATTGCTAGGCCCAACCCGCATTGCTTTAGAAACTTATTTGATGGATAATTTGAAAGG
>CAZCHA010000043.1:0-10046 GCA_964498175.1 uncultured bacterium | reverse complement strand
TTGATGAAGTTAAATCCACATTTAATTCAGGTTGGAAAATTGAAAAAGAAGAATTTCCGTTACAATCTGTTGAGCCCAGAAAAGGAAGAGAAAAATTGATCATTTTTAAAAAGAGTGTCAATCAATGATATCAAAATTCACTTTGAAGTTTTTAACAGATCTTCATAAAAACAACACCCGAGACTGGTACCATGCCAATAAAGATCGTTACAAAGATGCAATTGGGAATTTTGAAGACCTAGTGGCTATATTGCTTCATACCATCACCGGATTTGATGAATCTGTTATGGGTGTAGAACCAAAGGAATGTCTTTTTCGTATCTATCGGGATATTCGTTTTTCAAAGGACAAAACTCCATATAAAACATGGTTTGGTGCAGCGTTGAAGCAGGGTGGGCGAAAACAAGCCGGTTCCGGGTATTATATTCATATTTCGCCCCGGCAGGTTTATCTCGCTGGGGGAATTTGGCATCCAGATAAGAATACACTTAGCATGATTCGGGATCATATCGTAGCCTGGCCCAAAAAATTTGAAAATATTGTTCTTGATAAAACATTCTTAAATGAATTTGATGGATTAAGTGGTGATCAATTAAAAACAGCTCCCCGAGGTTTTCCAAAAGATCATCCCCAGATTCAATGGCTTCGACATAAAGACCATATTGTTTCTGTCCAAATTGATCCGGATGAAATTTTATCGGAAAATTTTATTAACAAAGCAGGGGATATCTATGAGAAAATGCTTCCCTTGAACCAATTTATAACGGAGGCAATTTCATGAAAAATTGGCTTTTAAAATGTGAGCCGGACCACGACTACAGTTATAAGGACTTGGAAAATGACGGACAAACTTATTGGGATGGTGTCACCAACAACTGGGCTTTAAAGTTCATTCGTGAGGTGAAAAAAGGTGATAAGGCATTTATTTATCATACAGGGAAAGAGCGGTGCGTAACTGGTGTTGCAAATATTATATCGGACTCGTATCCTGATCCCAATGCAGATAATGAAAAACTTGTGGTATTTGACTTAACGCCGGATCATGCTATCGCAAATCCTGTAACCTTAAAACAGATTAAAGAAGATGGACGATTTGATGAATTTCACTTGGTGAAATTCGGCCGTTTGTCCGTGATGCCAGTATCAAAAGAGTATTGGGATATAATCCTGGACATGGGAAAATGAGAAAACTTCTTCTCCTTTTTAGTTTAGCACTGACGGGCTGTGCTCAAAAGTCTGATCTCCCAAACATTATCATAATTTTTACCGATGACCAAGGCTATGGCGATGTGGGGTGCTATGGCGCTGACGGTTTTGAAACACCAAACTTGGATCAAATGGCCAAGGACGGCATTCGCTTTACAGATTTTTATGTGTCCCAGGCGGTGTGTAGTGCAAGCAGAGCATCCCTCATGACCGGTAGTTATTCGGAACGAGTTGGTGTACAAGGTGCATTGTTGCCTTGGGATTTAAAAGGACTGGATCCAAAGACAGAAACCATTGCCAAACTTTTGAAACGGCATGGATATACGAATGCGGTCTTCGGGAAATGGCATTTGGGACACATGGAAAAATATTTACCGCTCCAAAATGGATTTGATGAATATGCCGGGCTTATTTGCTCCAATGATATGTGGCCTGTGGACTATGATGGAAACCCACTCATCAATAAGAAGCGGAGCTATTATCCAACCATGTCCTTTTGGGATGGAAATGAGCCGAATAATTCCATTGAAACATTTGAAAACCAAGGTCAATTAACAACTCTAATCACAGACCGAGCCGTTGATTTTATTAAGCGAAATAAGGATAACCCGTTTTTCCTATATGTGCCCCATCCCATGCCGCACCAACCCATAGCCGTCTCTGAAAAATTTGCAGGAAAAAGTGAGTTGGGTCTCTACGGAGACGTAATGATGGAAATTGATTGGTCTGTAGGAGAGATCCTGAAAACATTAAAAGAAAATAGCATTGACGAAAATACATTTGTGATCTTTGCCAGTGATAATGGCCCGGCCCTGAATTTTGGCAAATGGGGCGGTTCTGCGGGGCCACTGCGCGAAGGAAAGGGCACCATGTGGGAAGGTGGTGCTCGAGTGCCATGCATTATGCGTTGGCCGGAAAAAATTTCACAAAATCAAAATATTTCAAAAATTGCCGGGACAATCGACATTTTCCCTACCATTGCAGAAATTGTGGGTGAAAGAGAGATTCGCAATAAGATTGATGGCGTGAGCCTGTTGCCAATCCTAAAGGGTGAGCCCAATGCAAATCCAAGAAATGAATTATTCTATTATTATGGTGAAAAACTATTTGCAGTTCGAAAAGGTAAATGGAAATTGGTTTTTCCCCATGAGCATCGATCTTACATTAATGTGGAGCCGGGAGAAAACCTTCACCCCGGAGCCTACGGAAAAGGCATAGCAGGATTGGAACTATACAACCTTAATAATGATATAGGCGAGACCACTGATTTGGCAAAACAATTTCCAGCTATCGTGAAAGAGTTGGAAAAACTGGGTGAACAAGCGCGCACTATTCTGGGAGATAAAATAACAGGACGGATTGGGAACGAAGCCTTTACGACCATTTGTGGTGCTCCTCCTTCGTTGGTCAAACTGGATCATTCTGGAGTTGGAAAATCCATGACGCTGGAAAATCGTGCCCATAAAAAATATTCCGGAGAGAGTTCGGATGCATTAATTAATGGATTAGGTGGGACCACCAATTTCCGTGATGTATCCTGGCAGGGATTCGAGGCAGAAGATATGATTGCCACTATCGATCTTGGCAAAATACAAAAAGTGAATTCCATCGAAACACGGTTTCTCCAGGATCAGGTAGTTTGGATCTTTTTACCACAAAAGGTAGAGATAGAACATTCGTTGGATGGACAACATTTTGAATCTATTTACGAATATTTTCCCAGCAATGATTTTAGTCTTAAACAGGATATTTTTCATTACAAGGTAGTGCCTAAAAATTTAGAAACTCGTTATATTCGTGTGAATGGTATGAATTTGAATACATGTCCCGATTATCATCCCGGTGCCGGAGGGCCCTCTTGGGTATTTACGGATGAGATATTGATAAATTAGATTTCTAACCTTTAATCAATCTTCAACTTATAACTAATCTTCATTATTCAGATATATGATACCATTGGTTTTTCTTTCACTTTAATTTAGCCACTCATTATTCCATAATTTTTAATACAAAATGTACTCTGAATTAGAACTGGCAAAAGATGCCGCCATTGAAGCAGGCGGACTTATTCTTAATTATTACAAAGCAGAATATGAGATCAAAGATAAAGGGTATCATAATCCAGTCACCACGGCAGATCATGCGGCAGACTCATATTTGAAAAAAGTTTTAAAGGATGCACACCCAGAATATGGTTGGCTTTCAGAAGAAACAGTTGATTCACCTGAAAGGCTCACGAAAGAGCGTGTTTGGGTTGTTGATCCCTTGGATGGAACAAAGGAATTTATAGAAGGAGTTCCCAATTTTGTGGTTAGTGTTGGATTGGTCGAAAATGGAATACCCATTGTGGGTGTCCTTTACAATCCGGTCACAAAAGAAACGTTCACAGCTGCCAAAGGGGAAGGTGCCCATTTAAATAGCGAATCGATTCAATGTCTGACAAAAGAAGACATTGGTGAAATGGTCATATTAAATAGTCGTTCCGAGACAAGACGTGGACTATGGGAGCCCTTTAATGGGGTCTTTGGCGAATTGCGTGCCATTGGTTCAGTAGCATATAAATTAGGGCTTACGGGAGCAGGTCATGCGGATATTTTTGCTTCTCTTCGCCCAAAAAATGAATGGGATATTTGTGCCGGGAATTGCATTATTAATGAAGCAGGAGGAAAATTAATTGATCTGAAAGGGAATCCACGGAAATACAACCAAGCAAACACATTAATAGAACCAGGCTTAATAGCAGGAGATGTAGAAGCTGTGAATAAAACGTTTCAGGTATTAAATAATATTTAGTTAATAATGCATTTAGTTTCAAAAGATATAGAACAATACTGCAAAGATTATTCTTTGGATGATACAAATCTGTTAAAGGAATTGTCTAACACAACTTGGCAAACCGAAGATAAACCCCAAATGCTTTGTGGTTCCTTGGTAGGTGGCCTTTTACAAATGTTGATAAAAATTTCCGGCGCAAAACGAGTTTTGGAAATTGGAATGTTCACTGGATATTCCACGTTAAAAATAGCGGATGCTTTACCAGATGATGGAGAGATCCATTCTTGCGAATTGATGGAAAAACATATTGTTACGGCCAAGAGTTGGTTCAATAAGTCAGATGTGAATTATAAGATTTCAATTCATAAAGGTGAAGCAGATAAATCTTTGGAAGAATTCAGGGCAGACTCTTTTGATTTGATGTTTGTAGATGCAGATAAAACAGGGTATCCAGAGTATTATCGAAAAGGAACGATGTTATTGAAAAAAGGTGGGATAGCTATTTTTGATAATATGCTTTGGAGTGGTTCTGTTTTAACCCCGGAAGATGATGATGCTAAGGCGCTAAGGGAAACTGCTGAACTCATAAAAAATGATGGTAGATTAGAACAATTACTTTTGCCAGTCAGAGATGGTTTAATGATCTATCGAAAAATAATTTAGAGCTAAAATAATGACCCAAATACCAGAAAATGCAATTAAATGTTTAGATAAAGGTTTTGTCCGTCTCGTGGATTCCATGGGTGGTGACGATGCCATCGTTCAGGCTGCCCGTGTAAGTTACGGGCAAGGAACCAGTAAAGTTTCTCAAGATCGCGGTCTTATCCGTTATCTAATGCGTCACCGCCATACTACGCCTTTTGAAATGGTGGAATTCAAATTCCATTGCAAAATGCCAATCTTTGTGGCTCGGCAATGGGTTCGTCATCGGACAGCCAATATAAACGAATATTCATTACGGTATTCTGAAGCACGGGACGAATTTTATATGCCTGACCCGGAGCATATTCAATTCCAAAGTGCTCTGAATAAACAGGGACGGAAGGGGGAAGTCCCGACAGAATTAAAACAAAAAGTATTGGATTCATTCAAAGAAATTTCTGAACGAAGTTTTGCTATTTATTCAGAATTAAATGAAGCAGGTGTTGCCCGTGAATTGGCACGGTCTATACTGCCAGTGAATCTTTATACAGAATGGTATTGGAAAAATGACCTTCACAACCTTCTTCATTTCGTTGGATTACGATCGGATAGTCACGCTCAATATGAAATACGAGTTTTTTCTGATGCAATGGCAGAATCTGTAAAAGCAGTTGCACCTTTTGCTTGGGAAGCTTATCAGGATTATGTCGTGAATGGGATGCGATTTTCACGAATTGAACAAAGTTTATTGGAAAAGAATCTCCCTCATCGTGTGATTGAAGATATTGGAGAAGACATTGCCTATCAACTCACAGCAACTCTACATGCAGCCAAACCACGCGAAGAAGCTGATCTCTACTTGCTCTACCAAAAACAAGGTGGCTCAGATTCCAAATCAGATTTCAAATTAAAATGGGATTCAGGGGAGATTGAGATAGGAAACATTCGGGAACTCCGGGAATTCAAAGAAAAGCTCATGATTTTAAAAACTAACTACTGAGACGCGAATCACGCTGAGCTATAATGTCCAGTATTTTACCTAGTGTACTCTGTGGCTAATTCCAACGAAGGTCACCGCCAGCGACTCCGTGAAAAATTCCTTAAAAGCGGACTAGATGGTTTCCACGATTACGAAATCATTGAACTTCTGCTCACCTTGGGGACACCTCGCACAGATTGTAAACAACAAGCCAAAGACGCTCTGAAAAAATTTGGTTCTCTCAAAGCCGTTTTGGAAGCTGAACCCACTGGATTAAAAGAAATCAAGGGTATCGGTGATAAAAACGTATTAGGGCTAAAGATTGCCCAAGCCGTATCCCGAAGGTATCTAGCAGACCGAGTATTGGATAAAGATTTTGTTCGATCAGCAGATGAAGTATTGGACTATCTCAAACATAATCTCCGGGATAAAAACAGAGAAGTTTTTCTCGTTATTTACCTTAATGGACGGAACCAGATTCTCAAAATGGAAGAGCTTTTTGAAGGCACTTTATCCACATCAGCAGTTTATCCGCGGGAGGTCGTAAAGCGAGCGCTTGTGAATGATGCGGCTGCTTTGGTCTTTGTCCATAACCATCCCAGTGGAAATCCTAACCCCAGCCAGGATGATCTTACCATCACCAAAAAGCTGAAAGAAGCTGCTCAAGCCATTGATGTGTCTGTTCATGATCATTTGATCATTGCTGGAAATGATGTGTATTCCTTTGCAGACCATGGATTGATTTGAATGATTTTTACCACATAGATACGAAGATCATTATAATAAATCGAGGTGAAATATAGATGCTTTGTGGTTAACAACTATTCAAAGTGTGCTAAAACACCCAAGTTTATTTCAGTTATTTTCGGTTTCTGAATTTGGCGGACAGCTTCCTTTAAAGCTTCAAAAGGAAACAGATTCAATTCTTTTGTTAGAAAACCTGCAGTTAAAGCGGAAATGTTTTTTCTGACATCTTTTTTGGCACTTTCAGGAAATTCTAATGGCAATTGATTCGCTGGTGAATCGACGTCGCCCAAACCATCAGCAAAATAAATCGTATCTGATGCTTCCATAGCCTTGGTGAGCCGGGCAATTTTTGCTTTTCCTTCTGTGGCGATCAGCGCTGCTACATCCGGTTTAACGATCCCGGAATAAAGGACAGGTTCTGGACTGATCACAATTTCTGCCACTGAAAATCCGGTTTGAATGGTAATTGGGAAGTCCGCTCTTCGGCTGGTCCATAATCCCGAAAGGGTGGCTGCAGAGGCCAACAAATTTCCTGCCGAAACAACCTTTTGTCCCGCAGAGCCGGCTAATACAATCCGAACCGGCCGGTCTAAATCTGAAGTGAAGTTGGTTTCCAACACCAACCCGCTCATTGTTTTCTGCTGGCTGGCCTGCTCCTGAATATGCTTATAACTGGTCTGGAAACTGGGGCGTTCTGTTTCCTGCAGGATGCCCGATTCCATCTTCATGTTGTCCATGTAACCCATCATTTCCTTGCGGCCAAAGTCGTTGCGCACAACATAATAAGCGGTACACAATTCCCAAATGTCGATGAGTGCAAACCCGTCGTGATTCATGGCTTTGGTTATCATTTCTGGTAGGTCTTTATCGAAAGCTGTAGCACGGGCGATAAAACCGCCGCCGTTCACTTTCGCCGTACCTGCGATATCCATGGGTGCATCGGTACTGCCAAATGATGTGGTAGGCGTAATGCTGTCAAATGGTGTCGTGACGGAATGCTGCCCGCCGGTCATACCAAAATTAAAATTATTAAAAACCAATACATTCACATCCGTATTCATCCTGGCAGCGTTCAATAGATGATGTCCGCCAATTCCACATCCGCCATCGCCTATGAGCACCACAACTTTCAAATCTGGATTTTGCATTTTGATACCTGATGCATACGTGATCGCCCTGCCGTGCAACCCATGAAATGCATGGGTAACAAAATATTTATCAGAGAGCCCTACACAGCCAATGTCTGTAACAATGACTACTTCGGTAGGATCCAGACCCTGCTGTTTCAGGCTATTACTCAAGGCACCAAGAACTTTGCCGTGGCTACAGCCCGGACAAAATTCGTAGGGCAGATTTTCTTCAGCTATATAAGTATCTAAAATCGGTTCAGCCATGATAAGCCGCCATAATTTCTTCAGGAGTAATTAAAAACGTATCCACCTTGTTTACACCTACCAATTCAATCTCATCATTGGTTAAACGTTCAATTTCATGTCTGTATTGACCATGATTCATTTCAGGGATAATGATGCGTTTAATGCCCTTTAAACAATTTTTAATTTTCTTTTCGGGAATGGGCCATAATGAATATACAGTCAGGGCGGATACTTTTTCTCCCTGGTCACGTAAATGGTTCACTGCTGCTTCCATCGATCGTGCGGAAACACCATAACTAATGATTAACGTGCCTGCTCCATCTTGTAAATCAGCATTCACCAATGAAATTTCATCCACCCGGCTTTCAATTTTGTTTTTCAGCCTTTCGTTGAATTCAGCAATGATATCAGGATCCTTAGTGATATGCCCTTCTTCATTATGACTGGATCCGGTATAGTGATGTATTGATCCATTGATCTGATAAGGATCCAGCGGTTTGCCTACTGGTTCATCAGGAATTTCCGGCCAAACAGGCGTGTTAATCATTTCAGCTTCAGATACAGATTCTGTTGTCATGACTGTTTCTTTATCTGTGGCGATAAATACAGGACTACGGAACCGTTTGGCCAGTTTAAAGGCTCTTTTGGTTAAATGGTAGCTTTCTGGGATATTTGTAGGGGACAGCACAATTACGGGATAACCACCAGAATTACACCAGCGCATGAATTGAATATCACCCTGTGCTGATGCTGTGGCAGCACCTGTGGATGGGCCCAGTCTCTGGGAAATGGCAATAACCAGCGGTACTTCCATCATGATAGCCAAACCAATATTTTCCGAGTAAAGGGATAGCCCTGGGCCGCTAGATGCCGTAAAAACAGTTGCTCCAGCTGTAGCAGCTCCAATGCAATGTCCCATGGAAGAAATTTCATCTTCGCCCTGCAAACCGATACCGCCGACTTTGGGCAATTCACGAAGCATATGCGTCAAAATTCCGGAAGCGGGTGTAATGGGGTAACCGGCATAATAATTGCAGCCCGCATCCAGGGCGCCCCTTGCGATGGCTGCAGCGCCATCCACCATTTCTCTACGTTGATTTTCTATTGACATGTTTAAAATTTATAAGTGTTAAAATTACATATGTGTATCCATGCAAAAAACGTAAATAGTTCTTTATTCAAAAGAATTTATTAAGTTTAGTCAATGGACTCTTTATTAAAAATCGAAATACTCGACTCCACACTTCGGGAAGGGGAGCAGACCCCCGGCGTTTCATTCACGATCGATGAAAAAGTTGCATTAGCAAAACGGCTGGATGCCTTTGGTGTGGATTTTATTGAACTAGGTCATCCTGCCGTATCTCCTGATGTATATGAAGCTGTAGTAGTCCTGAACGATTTGGATTTGAAAGCGAAGAAAATGGCTCACGGTCGAGCATCCAAATCAGATATCAATGATGTTGCAGCCATTGGCGTTGGATGGATGGGAATCTTTTTTGGAACATCTCCATTGAGTTTGAAACACAAATTCAATGTAACAAAACCTGAAGCATTAGATCGAATTGAAACTGCGGTGAAATATGGAAAAGATAAAGGGCTCAAACTTCGATTTACGGCTGAAGATGCCAGTCGGACCGATTTGAATTACTTAATTCAAGTGGGTCAACTGGTACAAAATTCCGGTGCGGATCGAATTAGCTTGGCAGATACAGTTGGATGTCTCACACCGACACAAACAAAAAAATTAGTGAGTCGCATGATTTCGGAATTGGATATTCCCATACATGTTCACTGTCATAATGATTTTGGCATGGCTACGGCCAATGCACTTTCGGCCCTAGAAGCTGGTGCACAGTGTGTAGATGTGGCAATTAATGGATTAGGAGAGCGTTGCGGGCTGCCGCCATTGGCAGAAGTTGTGATTGCTTTAACCAACATTTATAAAGTAAATAGGAATTGGAATTTGGAATTGATTCCAGAATTATCTGAATTAGTTAATGCATTTTCTAAATTGGATTCAAATGCCAACCAGCCTATCATTGGAAAAAATGCATTCACCCATAAATCAGGTCTTCATGTGAAAGCAGTCGTGAAGGAGCCAGAATCTTATGAAGCTATTTCTCCGGAATCGGTCTATCGAAAACGTCATTTTGTGATTGATAAATACACAGGAAATTTTGCACTTAATAATCGATTAATTCATATGGGAATAAGCGTAACATCCAAAGAATTAGATACAATTTTAGTCGAAATAAAATCTCATCCTGAAAAATTGAACTGGGATGATAAAGACCTCATTTCTCTTACTAATTCAATGGGAA
>CAZCHA010000042.1:0-10676 GCA_964498175.1 uncultured bacterium | reverse complement strand
GAGCTTCTCCGGAGATCCAATGGAGATCAGATGCCGTAAGGTGTTTTTGATAAAGACCATCATGGTCATGCCCTTGTCCAACAATCAATTCATTATTTGTCAGATCTTTGTCCAGGACGTACCAGGCACCCTTACCCTCGCCGTGCCCACCACCGATCCCTAATCCTTTCCGTTGACCCAGAGTGTAATACATGAGTCCGTCGTGGTCACCCACTTTAGTTCCACTGGAAGTAACTATAATGCCAGGTTGGGCCGGAATGTATTGCTGGAGAAATTCCTTAAAGTCCCGTTCCCCAATAAAGCAAATTCCCGTACTGTCTTTTTTATTAAAAATGTCGAATCCCAGTTTTTCCGCTCTATCACGGACATTTAGTTTTTCTAGGTCACCAATGGGGAACAGTGCGTTGGAGATCTGTTCCTGATTTAAGCCATATAAAAAGTAACTTTGATCTTTTTCCAGATCCAGACCTTTTAATAATTGAACCCTTCCATCCATTTCTTTATTGCGGACATAATGCCCGGTAGCGATTTTGTCAGCACCAAGGTCTTGAGCGTAGTGCAAGAATTCTTTGAATTTGATTTCTGTGTTGCAGAGAATATCCGGATTGGGAGTTCGCCCTGATCTGTATTCATCTAAAAAATTCTGGAAGACACGTTCCCAATATTCTTTCGCAAAATTCACTGACCGGAGTGGGATCCCTAACGTATCACAAACTTGGAGCGCGTCTTTATAATCTTCTTCAGCATTGCAGTATTCGGAATCTTCTTCCCAGTTTTTCATGAAAAGTCCTTCTACATCATAACCTTTTTCAACAAGGATGGATGCGGCCACAGCGCTATCTACGCCACCGCTCATACCCACAGCAATATGTTCCATCAGTCCGTGAGAATTGTTTTTAGCTCGGAAAGAAGCAGATCCACTTGATCTGATGTGTTGGATGCGCCAAAACTGAAACGAAGTGTGGAAATGTTGATCTCATCATCCACACCCATTTCCGCAAGAACCCTAGAAGGTTTTATATTTCCAGATCCGCAAGCTGAGCCACTTGAAACAGCCAAATTTGCGTGATCTAATTTTGCCATAAGAATATCTGAACGATGACCGGGAAAAGAAACACACACAAGTCCTGGTAGTTTATTGGTAGCATCACCATTGAAAATGGCATTAGGGAAAATTGTTTTGAGTTCCAATTTAAAATGAGCCTCAAACGATGCTAATTCCTTAATATGATCATCCAATTGGTTTGTTACCAATTCTGCTGCTAATCCCATGCCGGCGATGGATGCGATATTCTCGGTCCCTGCACGGAGCCCTATTTCCTGCCCACCTCCAATCATGAAAGAAGAAAGAGAGTCCTTATTTTTGAAATAGAGGATTCCTATTCCTTTGGGACCATAAAATTTGTGGGCGGAGAGGCTTAAATAATCCACACCAAGATCATTGACATCCAATGGCATTTTTCCCAGACACTGAACTGCATCGGAATGAACAAGAATATTATTTTCATACGCTAATGCTACAATATCTTTTATAGGTTGAATGGTACCTATTTCATTGTTCGCCAGCATGACTGAAATGAGACTGGTATTCTCCTGAATTGCAGATTCTATATCCGCAATGGAAATTCTCCCATTTTTATTAACATTCACCAGATCGTAGTCAATTCCATGATTTTCCATTTCAGAAAGAACTTTTAAGACAGCCGGATGTTCAATCGTATCGGAGACCACATGTATATTATTTTGATTTAATAACGACCAAAATACCTGGTTGTTTGCTTCAGTACCACCACTTGTAAAAATAATTTGATTTGGAATTGCACCAATAGCTTTTGCCACCTGTTTTCGGGCAGTCTCAATGAGTGATCGGGCTTTTCTTCCTTGAGAATGAACACTGGATGGATTACCATATACATCTTTTTGAATTGAATGCATGAGATCCAAAACATCAGAGTGGACAGGTGTGGTTGCACTATGATCAAAATAATACATTTGAATAATAAATTAGCCGTAAATATTACGGCTAGATAATAGAAGAATATGACCTAAAGGTCGTTTCTAATGGAAGCGTATTTAATAGTTGATTGGAGATTTGTGAAGAATGGCGGTTTCCGTTCATTCAATCGTTGTGATGTGATTTTAGAATCATATTCATACCGATTTACATCCCAAATAAAATCATCTTTAGTTACAGTAAGAAATGCAACAGACCCGCGCTGATCTCGATCAAATGGAAGACCTGTTGCTCCTTGGCATAAAATAGTGAGATTATCTATAACCTGATGCCTCTGGACATGAACATGTCCATGAATAAAAATAACTTTTTCTATTTCTGGATTAGTTTTAATCACACGGTCCTTCCAATTAATTGCTTCTGACACGGATGGGGGGTGATCATCTCTTTTATACCATGCATGAGTGAATTCAACCAGTATTGTTCCTATAATTTCCCGATGTGCAATTTTCATAGCTTTACAAAAATCATACCCATCTTGTCCTAATTTATCAGCGGTCCATTTTTCATTTTGAACAATGGCTTCACACACAGGGTCATAGGGATCCATTCCTTCAAGAGAAGGCAATTCATCTTCCCAAAGTTTTTCCAAAAGATATCGATCATGGTTTCCTCGGATGAAAATACAGTTAGGGATTGATTTTAGCATCTCAAGAGTCTTTTCAGGTTCCGGACCTAAGGCGAAACAATCTCCAAGACAGATGATTTGATCTATGTCGTCTCTTTGATCAATAATGGATAGAGCATGAATCAAAGATGACAGATTAGAATGAATATCAGTTATAATAGCAAAGGTTTTTGTTTGCATAGTTGCCAAATATACATTTTTGAGATTTCAACGAGCAAGATATTTATAGATAATATATAGATTTACATATTGAGAGGGTTTCTGATCAGGTGTAAACTCTCCACTCATTTATTTAGTTTTTTAATTAAATCAAAACCACAATTATTAGAATATCATATGGAATCTAAAGTTTATGGAATTGGAAATCCTCTCATTGATATTGTGATTTCTTCAACGGATAAAGATTTAAAAAATTTAGAATTGAGTAAGGGTGTTATGCATCTTGTAGATGAGAATCGGCAATCAGAAATCATTCAATATTTTAAGAAGTATACTCCCCAATACATTCCCGGTGGATCAGCGCCAAATACTATCATAGCTTGCGCAGGCCTCGGAACACCGTCTTTGATTGCTGGAAAAATAGGCCATGATGAATTTGGTAATATTTATCAGGAACAGGCCTATCAATATGGTGTGGTTTCGGGACTCGTGAGAGGCGATGGCCCAACTGGATCAAGTATTATTCTTGTTACACCTGATGGTGAAAGAACCATGAATACACATCTTGGAATGTGCCGTGAATATTCCCCAGCAGATATAGATGAGAAAAAATTAGTTCAATCAACTTTTTTTTATTTTACAGGATATATGTGGGATACTGATTCCCAAAAGGCAGCCATTAGAAAAGCCATTTCTATTGCAAAGGAGAATAATATTCAAATTGTTTTTGATGTTGCAGACCCCTTCGCTGTTGATAGAAACAAAGATGAATTCTTGATAATGATCGAACATGATGTGGATGTTCTTTTTGCAAATTATGCCGAACTTGGCATTTTGTTTGATTCGGAAAATGTTGATTCAGCGACTGATGAATTAATGAAAATTGTAAATTGCGCAGGAATAAAGCTTGGTAAAAAAGGTTCCTTGGTATTGGGTGATGGAAAAAAATACCATCTACAACCACAACCCATTTCAGCAATTGATTCCACTGGTGCAGGTGATATGTATGCAGCCGGATTTTTAACAGCACTGTCCAAAGGATATTCTATTAATAGAGCCGGTGAGATTGGAGGATTATTAGCTGAAGAAATTATTCAGCAATCAGGTGCCCAATTTGCTATTGAAAAAATAAATTTCTTAAAAATGAAGTTTTTCAAGTAATAAAAATAAAACTGCTAATTAATATACATTACCTAATAATCCTATTTACACAATCCCTTGGAAGCATAATCCGAATTCTGGTAAATTCGGTGGCTTAAATTGTTTATTGAGGAAAATATGTTAACTAAAAAATCAATATTTCTAGCAATACTTTTCACGCTTTCAATGATAATGGTGGCTTGTTCAAGTCAGGAATACACTACTGCTAAATTGGCGATCCAACAATCTGATTTTGTAAAAGCTGCAGAATGGTTACCCAAGGCTATGGCCGTTGAACCTGATAATCCTGAAATTCCGGTTGTCTTAGGCTTGGAGATTCATGCACAGGATGGTGATTGGAAAAATATGGTTGCTATGTTCGATAAAGCCATGGCGATTGATTCGGATAAAGAGATCGAAGTCCGTGGATCATTTATCTCTGTAAAAAAAGCTGTTTCTAATTACACAGAATTTTACTGGGCTAAAGAATTCAATGTTGGCGTAGAACAATTCAAGAAGATTCAGGATGATCCGGATAATAAACCCCAATACCTTGAAACAGCCATCACTCATTTCCAAAATGCAGCTATCATTAATCCCAAAGACGCGAATACACATGCTACCCTTGCAAAATGTTATTTTGATATTGGAGATAAAGATGCAGCAAAAAATGCGGCATTAACGGCCATTGAAAAAAACCCAGAAAGTTTTGAAGCAAATTTTGGTGCAGGACAAATACTTATTCGTGCTGGTGCTTCTTCTGAAGATGTACTGCCTTATTATGAAAAAGCAGCATCTATTGAGCCATCAAATAGCAAAGTTTTACGCGAGTTGGCAGGAACCTATTATGATATAGGACAAAGGGAAAGATCTCTTGAAGTATTTGAGAATGCAATTTCTAATGAGGATGATAAGATTGTAAAAGCCGATCTCTACTTTAACTTGGGTGTGATCCATAGCCAAATGCAAAACTTCGAAGAATCAGAAAAAGCATTTGATGAAGCTTTCTATCTAAACGAAGATGATTATGAAGCTGCATTAGGTATGGCTCGATCTTACGAAGGTCTTGGTGATAATTATTTGAATGGGGCAGAAGGATTTGAAAAAGATCTGGAAAAAAGTGCTCGGTGGTACCGTAAAGCAGAAAAAAAGATCAAATCTGTTATGATCATTGATATAGATAATAAAGATACCTACCAGAAAACTTTAGAATTGATTCGGTATAAACGAGACGTAGCTGAAGGGGATTAAAAAAGTTGAAATTTGAAGGGTCAATATTTTAAACTTTCACCTTATCCAAGTTTTTTTCGTTTGTTTAAATATTCTGTCAGACCAAGATCCAAGTTTTGATCGGTGAATATTGGTATATAATCAATTAGTTTGTTTCGGCATTCTTTTTGATAGTAGTCCTGCAAACTTGAGACCAGATTCGTATAACTGGAGCGAATGTGCCATGGTTCGGTGGTAATCTCTTCACCAGTCTCCATATCTAAAAATTTAGTACGTGTATTAAAATTAAATTCTAATTCTTTCCTGTCCAAAATATGAAAAACGATTACTTCTTGTTTTTTATGACGAAAATGTTTTAGGCCATTCATAATCTCATCAGGATTATCAAAAAGATCTGATATCAGGATGACCAACCCGCGCTTGTTGATTCGTTCTGCCATTTCATGGAGGACTGGTTCAATCTTTGTATCATCTCCTGCATTTTCATCATCTAACTGGGTTAGGATTGCATTCAAATGGCTGGATTTAGATTTAGGAGGAATAAATGAATCAATCTTTCCTGAAAATCGAACCAAGCCTGCTGCATCCTGTTGATTGATCATCAAATAGGATAATGCAGCAACGAGAGAATTGGCATAATTTAGTTTAGAAACACCACCACTAGAATAAAGCATGGATCGGCTCGTATCCAAAATAAGATGAGATCGGAGATTTGTTTCTTCTTCATACCGCTTTACATAAAGACGATCTGTTTTTCCATACAATTTCCAATCAATATGCCGAATTTCGTCCCCTGGTCCATAAGCACGGTGTTCAGCAAATTCAACCGAAAAACCATGATAAGGACTTCGATGCTGACCGATAATATATCCTTCTACTACAAGGCGAGCCCTAAGTGCCATGGAATTGAGCATGGCAACTGTTTCTGGCTGAAGATATTTTCTTTTATCTGTAGATGCCGCCATTTTATTCTGTGATAGCATCCAGAAGCTGTTTTAGGATATCTTCTATTTTTAATCCTTCAGCTTCAGCATTAAAATTGGGCAAAACTCGATGACGAAGAATGGGTAAAGTCAAGTCTCGAATATCATTAATATTAGGTGTGGGCCGTCCTTCCAAAATAGCTTTTGCTTTAGCACCTAATACCAAATATTGAGAAGCACGCGGGCCAGCACCCCAATCAACAGAATGGCGGATAAAGTCCGGACAGTCATCTGCATTCGGTCGTGTAGCACTCACTAGTTTGACAGCATATTCCACAACATTATCTGCTACAGGTACACGTCGAACAAGATCCTGATAGGAAGCAATTTCCTGCTTTGATATAATTGCCTGGACCAGTTGGGTTTCTGTTGTAGTCGTTTCCCGTACGATGGCAATCTCATCTGTAGTAGTGGGATAATCAATTTTCAGGTTAAACATAAATCTATCCAACTGCGCTTCCGGCAACGGGTAAGTTCCTTCCTGCTCGATAGGATTTTGGGTAGCTAAAACAAAGAAGGGTTCATCGAGATCGTATGTTTGTCCCCCGGTGGTAACCTTATGCTCTTGCATCGCTTCTAACAAAGCCGCTTGCGTTTTTGGTGGTGTTCTATTAATCTCATCAGCTAAAACGATATTAGCAAAAATGGGACCCTTGTAAAATCGAAATGAACGCTGTCCCGAATTGGGATCCACATCAATAAGTTCGGTACCCGTGATATCGCTTGGCATGAGATCCGGTGTGAATTGAATGCGTTTGAAAGATAAGTCTAACACATCTGATAATGTTTTGATAAGTAAAGTTTTTGCCAATCCCGGAACGCCCACAAGGAGAGAGTGCCCCCTTGCCAAAAGCGCAATGAGCATATGATCCAGAATTTCTTTTTGTCCTATTATAACCTTCCCAACTTCTTGGGAGAAAGATTGTTTGGCTTTAGCTAATTGTTCAAGGATCACCAAATCTTGTTGTTTATCTATCATAAAAATTGTATTTGTTAACTGTTTAAAAAGGGGCAAAAGTTACCCAAATGGACTTGCCCTAAAAAGAAAGAATCAACGCATTCAAATTAAAAGAGTTTCCCATTGAAGATTCATATATTGATTCGGAAATTCTAGTTCATGTCTGACATAGTGAAATTAAAATATAAACCACTGATTGGCCAATCAATCCCCGATTTGGAGTCTTTCGCTGAATCCCAAGGGGAAAGTCCATTTCGTGGACGACAACTCTTCGATTGGATATATCGCCAACAAGTGGATGATGTTTCTGCCATGACTGATCTTTCAAAATCGTTTCGGGAGAAACTTTCTAATGTTCATATTCATCCGCTTAAAATGATAACCGGGGATGTGTCGGTATCAAAACAAACACAGAAAGTCCTTTTTGAATTATTGGATGGAAATTTGTTGGAATCTGTATTAATGAAAGAAGGCAACAGAATCACAGTTTGTTTATCTACCCAAGTGGGATGTGCTGTGGATTGTGATTTTTGCGCCACTGCAAAAATGGGATTTATCAAAAATCTTACTACGGGTGAAATTGTAGATCAATTTCTTCAACTCCAGAAAATGAGTGAACAAAAAATTACCAATGTAGTTTTTATGGGCATGGGAGAGCCATTTCTAAATTATAAGAATTCCATTGCGGCGGCGGATCTTCTTCACCATTCCAAAGGAATTAATATGGCAGCTTGGCGTATCACCATTTCAACTGCAGGTGTTGTACCCAAAATCCAACAATATTCTAAAGAACAACAACCTTACAAGCTAGCAGTGAGCCTGAATGGAACCACACAGAACCAACGATTAAAAACAATGCCGATTACAGCAACACATACATTTCCCAATCTGATTAAAGCATCGAAAGATTATGCATACAATTCCCGTAATAGGATTACTTTCGAATATGTACTCATGGATGGGATCAATGATCATCCCAAAGATGCAGAAAAGCTTATTCAAATATTGGGGTCGATTGAATGTAAGTTAAATATGATTCCATATAATGAAATTGGTGAAGTTTATAGTAGACCATCTGATGAAAAAATTAAAGCATTTATGAAATCTTTGAAACGAGCACCTTTTCCGGTGACAGTTCGCTGGAGTAAGGGAACAGATATTGATGCCGGCTGCGGTCAATTAGTAACAAGTTCCACATATTATTGAGCAGAGTTAAAAAATATAAGAGAAATAATATGAATATTAGATCAGAAATTAAAAATATTGAAAAAAATATTATCGATTGGCGACGAGATTTCCACCAATATCCCGAATTGGGATTTGAGGAACATCGCACATCCAAAATTATTGGTGAAGCCCTGAAGGAAATGGGGCTTGCTCCAAAAATGAATGTTGGAAAGACGGGTGTTACTGCGGATCTAACCTTCGGTGAGGGTCCAACTATTGCACTCCGTGCAGATATGGATGCCCTGCCTATGCAGGAAACTAGTGAATTAGATTTCTCATCTAAACATGATGGCGTGATGCATGCCTGCGGGCATGATGGTCATATGGCTATGCTATTAGGAGCCGCTAAAGTACTCACTCGAAATGGGGATAGTTTCAATGGAACGGTCCGATTCATTTTCCAACCGGCGGAGGAAGGAGCAGGAGGCGCCAGATATATGATCGAAGACGGATGTTTAGATGGCGTTGATGAGATTTATGGTATTCATGTCTGGAATTATCAACCAGTTGGAGAAGTAGGTATTACTGATGGCCCGGTCCTGGCTGCCGCTGATATGTTTGAAATTAATCTTAAAGGGATAGGTGGACATGGTGCAGCTCCCCAGGGAACCATTGATGCTGTTGTTATAGCATCCCATTTGGTTCAGGCGCTCCAGACCATTGTGAGTCGGAATACAAATCCTCTTGAAAGTACCGTTGTTACAATTGGTACAATCATTGGTGGTCACAATTTCAATATAATTGCAGATGAGGTAACTTTATCAGGGACAGCACGGGCGTACACAGAAGAAAATCGAAATCTTATTAAAACACGTATGGCGGAAATAATAGATGGTGTTGCCAAAACATTCGGAGCAGAAATATCCTTTGATTATGAAGATGGATATCCACCAACTATCAACCATACAGATCCTGTAAATAAAGTATTGAAAGCAGCAGAAAGAGTAGTGGGTGAAAAAGCGGGAGTGCCCTACTTATCCATGGGCGGGGAAGATTTTTCTTATTATTTACAAAAGATTCCGGGATGTTTTTTCTTTGTAGGATCAGCCCCGAATGATCAAAAATTATTTGAAACACCTCATCATTGTTCTCATTTTACAATGGATGAAAGGGCCTTATTAGTTGGCCCTTCAATTTATTTGAACTTAGTGGATGATTTGCTTGGGATAAAGTAAACCATTTTAATGGTATTGAATCTTAGTTTTAAATCAATACCCAATTGCCGTTGTTTCTCCACGGCTATCACCTCCACCATAAAATCCATCTTCAGTAATTAATATTCCATTCGCTTCACCAATGTAGCCCCATTTATAGGGGACCAAGGTATGTCCTCTGGCTTCCAGGTTTTTAATCACATCCCTGGAAAATCCTCGCGGTTCTGTCATAATTACATCCGGTACCCATTGTGAATGAAAACGTGGTGATGTTACAGCTTCTTTAATATCCATACCATGGATCACCACATTCAAGATAACCTGCATGGCTGTGGTTATAATAGTTGATCCACCAGGCGATCCAATTACAATAAATGGTTTTCCGTCTTTTAAAACTATGGTTGGTGTCATGGAACTTAGTGGCCGTTTTCCAGGCTGGATGGCATTTGCGTCATTTCCCACCAATCCAAATGCGTTGGGCACACCGGGTTTGGACGAAAAATCATCCATTTCGTTATTCAGGAAAAATCCAGCGCCTTTTACAAGGTGGCCACCACCGTAGCTCAGATTAATTGTTGTTGTAACACTGACGGCATTCCCCCATTGATCCACTACAGAATAATGGGTGGTTTCCCGACTTTCATATCCCGGAGCTCCGCTGGCAAAAACCGCAGAACTCGGTGTAGCTATTTCAAGTGAAATATCGTTAATCCGGGTATTTGCATATGCTTTAGATGTGAGTAATTCCAAAGGTACATCCCAAAAATCAGAGTCACCCATATGTTCAGCTCGATCAGCATAAGCACGCCTTTCAACTTCAGTGAGTAAATGGATATAATCTGATGAATTCCAGCCCAGTGAATCCACGGGATAATTTTCCAGCATATTCATCATATTAACAAGAAGGGCACCACCGGAGCTGGGAGGCCCCATAGAAATAACTTCATGTCCATTATAAGTACCTGAAACAGGATCCCGATAAACGGATGAATAATTTTTTAAATCTTCAATAGAAATAAGACCATTTCCACGTTTCATTTCTGCTACAATTAGGTCAGCTACGGGACCGGTATAAAAACCATCCCTTCCATATTTAGAAATTCGTTTCAGGGTTTTAGCTAAATCCTTTTGAACTAATTTGTCACCTTTTTTCCATGGATTATTATCTTTGCGAATAAAAATT
>CAZCHA010000041.1:0-11234 GCA_964498175.1 uncultured bacterium | reverse complement strand
ATATCCATTAAACACCCAACTAAAAGCAGAAATACGTTGAGCATTAATAAAAATGCATATTTGGATGCGATGGTGCTCTTCGCCCATGTTAAAATAAGAATGGGGATCTGCGCATCTACAAGATAACTGGTCAATCCCATTGCTACCCCAAGGATTATCAAGACACCTCCAATTAAAGTAGAACAATCAATTACGATCCGTGGTAATTCTCTCCATTGAATATCTTTGTAAAAAAAGACTTCAACCAAAAATATGTAAACGACACTCAATGCTGCTGTTTCAACCAAAGTAGTAAAACCGCCAAATACACCGAAAAGAATTAAAATAGGAATTGCCAATTCCCATTTTGTTTCCAAACAAACGTTAATCGCTTTTTTAATATTAAATGGATTAGGTACAATTTTATCCTTTTTACCTTGGTACAAAGCCCAAGCAGACATAATGACAACAAGTAACAATCCAGGCAACAGACCAGCAATAAATATACTTTTTACCGATACACCGGCAGTTACGCCATAAATAATTGCCGGCAAACTGGGAGGGAATAATAACCCTAAAGACCCTGAAACAGTGATCAAGCCTAAAGAAAATGAACGGCTATACCCTTCTTTCAATAATAGAGGAAGTAAGATTCCACCTAGTGCTAAAATTGTAACACCAGAACCTCCTGTCAGGGCTGTAAAAAAACCACACAACACAACAATAATGACTGGAGTCCCTCCTGGAATCCATCCGAACAATTCACGAAAAACTTTAACAAATCGTTCCGATGCTTTGCTTTCTGCCAATAAATATCCTGCAAGTGTAAATAAAGGGATTGTAGGCAATGTAGGTGATACCACGATTCGGTATGCTTCTGTTGGGATAGCGGAAATTGGAACAAAATCTGCCCAAAAAAATAATATGGCCGCTCCGCCTAAACCTACGAAAATGGGGGCCCCATTCAATAAAGCAAAAATAATTACAAAAACACCAATTGATACGATGGGTAAAATATCAAAGATAGCATTGGTTACAGTTGTTATTGAAAAGAGAATGCAAACAATAACCATGGTAGCCCGGTGGAAATGTTTTTTATAACTCTTGAAATAAACTTGAATCGCCATTAGTCCGAACCCAACTGGCATAATTAGTTGAGCAAACCACCTTGGAACATTCGGAGCTATATCAATGGGATACTCCATTTCTACTTTCAATAATTCCCAACTTGCCCAGGTCAATGCAACTAAGACAAGGAATGTAGTCACCTTCGCTACCCATTTTCCAAAATGGAACTTTTCAGCCTGATCAAAAAGAGGCTCTCTAGTTAGAGCAAGAAGTTTATTTTGCCTTGTGGCAAGAACTGCACCCAAAAATCCAATCCATAAAGTAAAATGTTGTACAAGGACCTGTGATGCTGGAATGCTTTGTGTATTAAAAAGACGAGTTACAGTTTCAAAAACAGGTAAAAGTGTCATCAGAGCAAATATCACAAATGCCAATGTATTCTCACCCCATAATAGTCGATTTACAAGATAATTAATTCTGGATTCTTTATCCATAAAATATTATGGATCCTTTGTGAGCTCAATTACTTTATCATAAATATTATCTGGAATGATATTTTCACGTAAATATGGTTCTATTTTCTTTACTTCGTGCTTCCACTCTAATTTTTCTTGTAATGTTGGGGTATGTACTATCAATCCAAATTTTTTCATGGCTTCTACGGCTTGAAGTTCTGCCTTCCTATTAGTTTCTTGATGTTCATTTCGAATTGTTTGGGCAATACGAATCAGCTCATCATGGTATTTTTCCGGAATTCGACTCCATGTTCTATTATCAACAATTACACCTGCAAGCAACACACCCCATTTCAGATCCAACATGTGGTTTGCTATGCCAAATGATTGTTGGGCCAAAGCATAAATGGGCATAGTAGAAATTGCATCGATTAGACCAGTTTGCAATCCAGACAAAATATCAGTGGATGCCAATGGTACAGGATTATAACCTCCTTTTTTATAAATCTCTGCCCATTTAAAATCGCCGGCCCAAGTAAACATCTTTTTATCCTTTAAATCATTTGGGGATGTAACCTTAGTAGTGGAAAACCAATATGCCCAACCCAAATCACTTAAATAAAGAAGTTTAAATCCCTTTTCTTCTAATTTTTTTTCTAGATCTGGGAGTAATGCAGCCATAGTTCTTTCAATATCAGCCATATCTTGGAATGCCAAAGGAATGTAAAATCCTGAAAATTCTGGTACAATTTCCGATAATCCTTCTGTTGATATTGCAGCTGCATGAATTTGACCAATTCTCATTTTTCTAACCATATCTCTTTCATCACCTACTACACCACCCGGATAAAGTCTCAACTCCACTTTCCCTTTTGTAACTTTTTTCCATTCCTGCCCCATTTCGATCAACATACCATGCCAATCGGTCCCTTCGGGTGCCAGTGTTGCCATTTTCACAACAATCTTTCGGGCAAATGCCAAAGAAGATATAATTAGAAAACTGATTAATATTCTTTTCATTCTAAAAAGGTCTCATCTGTTTTGGATAGTAGCCATTTTGCACGCTTTTGCGCAATGATATTACTTAATTCAAATTGGGTATCTTTTTTAGCGTCCATATTGATTACAAAATTTAATTTATTAATATATCCAGCCCTATTTTGAAAGGGTTTATGGATGGATTCTGCATAAGTCATAAAAGGATTAGCATCAAGGCTATCGGATGCAGATACTGCTTTTTCAAAATAATAATTTGCAGAATCCATTAACATATCACTAGATAAATCAGGACGGGATGATGTATAACTCATCATGGCTGAATATAAGGTGCCTCGACCCCATTCTGGTTCCAATTTAATTGCTGTTTTGAGTAGTTTTCCTACCGCAGGAATATTCACAAGTTCAAAAGGATCACCACGACTAGATTTAATAGCGCCTCCAAAGGAAGCTGCTAGCCAGTAAAGGTCAAAAATATCATCCTTAGAAAATGTTATATCAGTTTTACCATTTATCCATGACTCGAATTCGGGATGCGTCTCTTTTAAAATAGAGAGTCCTAAATTTTTTGCTTCATTAAAAATTAGATTTGCATTTTTATAACCTAATAAGGCCAGGGAATAATCTTCATCTATCAATCGATCACTTTTTTCCAGAATGATGCCAAATGCATATTCAACTTTTATTTTGACTATTTTTCGTTTTTCCGAGATAGAATGAGAACCTTTTTTTTCAAGTGAATCAATCTTTTTCTCAAAATAAATGGAGACCAAGTTAGGATGATCCAAGATTATAGATTTTGGCGAACATGTGAAAAAACAAAGAGAAAAACATAAAGGAAGTAATCGACGACCCACGGGTCTATTCCTTCAGCTTAATTGGTGTAAATGGGGAATGTTGCACAAAGAGCTTTTACATCTGAGCAAATAGTTGACAGGATTGTATCATTTTCAGGATTAGTAATGGCCTTGTCAATCCATTGTACAATTTGACGAATCTCTGATTTATCCATACCGCGTGTTGTAATGGCAGGTGTTCCAACTCTAATACCACTGGTCACAAATGGACTTCTTTCATCAAATGGAACCATATTTTTATTAACAGTGATGCCTGCCTTCCCCAAGGAAAGTTCTGCAGCTTTTCCAGTGATATTTTTATTGGATAAGTCAATTAGCAACACATGAGTATCTGTGCCCCCTGAAACCAATTGATAATCAAGTTTCAGGAATTCATCCGCCATGACTTTCGCATTATGAATAATATTTTTTGTATAGATTTTGAATTCAGGTTTTAATGCTTCACCAAAAGCAACTGCTTTAGCTGCTATAATATGCATCAGCGGACCGCCTTGTATTCCAGGCATAACTGTGGAATCAAGCAATTCCGAAACCCTTTTAACCCTGCCTGACTTTGGAGCAATTTTTCCCCATGGATTTTCAAAATCTTTCCCCATCATAATTATTCCACCACGAGGTCCTCGAAGTGTTTTGTGTGTGGTGCTCGTCACAACATCACAGTAAGGAATAGGTGTGGGATGTAAGCCAGCTGCAACAAGACCACTTGGATGTGCAATATCAGCCAAAAGAAATGCATTGATAGTATCCGCAATGTCCTTGAATTGTTCAAACTCAATAAACCTTGGATATGCACTCCCACCACAAATTATAAGTTTAGGCTGGTGCTCTTTTGCTAATCTTGCAACCTCTTCAAAATTAACCCGACCCGTTTCTTTTGAAACATGATAGGAAACAAAGTTATAAAGTTGTCCAGAAAAATTGACTGAGCTACCATGAGTCAAATGGCCTCCATGTGACAAATCAAGTCCCATGACAGTATCGCCAGGCTTGATAAAAGTCATCAAAACTGCCATGTTAGCTTGCGAGCCTGAATGAGGTTGGACATTTGTGTATTCTACCCCAAATAATTCACCTAATCGATCCCGGGCAAGGTTTTCAGCTTCATCAACAAAATCACACCCGCCATAATATCGTTTCCCCGGATAACCTTCCGCATATTTATTGGTCATGACACTCCCGGCCATTTCCATTACGGCCTGGCTGGTGAAATTTTCGGATGCAATTAGCTCAAGTGTTGATTCTTCCCTGTTTATCTCTCTTTCAAGAATTTTAAACAATTCCGGATCTTGATCAGAAAGATGAGACATGCTATTTCCAATCAGCTTCTGCTTTTAAGGATTCTGTGACCCAATCATAATCTGATGACATTGTTGAAATACTTTTTGTCCGTCTCATTTTTTCATCTGCCATAAACCATTGAGCTTTACCATATAAAATATCTTTCGAATTCTCTTCTAACCATGCTCTTTTAGAAAAACCATGGTATCCTTTTGAATCAGCTTTTACAAAATAATCATAAGACAGTTTCGCTATAATGCGGTCATCAGTGGTGAAAGGGTTTTTACGAAAATTATCCCAACCATAATAATAAACTTTTCCTTTTTGGCCATAGCCATCACCTATATCATTATTCAAACTCACAGCTTTATCTGCCCAGCGCAGTGCTTTGCCAAAATCGTTAGACTCAAGATATAAATTTGAAATATCGATTGGAATACGACTATCTCTAGGGTCAATTTTAAATAATTCCTCGTAAGCAGATACTGCGCCCTTAAGATTATCTATGGCTTTATTTGCATCTGCTAATTTCCGATAAGCTAACTTGCTGCTAGGATCTTGACTAATTATACTTTTCAATACAGGTATAGCGTCTTCATAACGGTCTGCTTGACCTAATCTGTCCACATAATCTAAACCATAACTTATATTTTCTGGGTTAGCATCATATCGCTTACGATAAACATCTATCGGATCACGACCACTACTTTCAAATGCCAAAGCCAATTCACTTTGAGCAATTTCATTGTTTCCATCTATGTCGAGTATTTTTTCTAGAATAACGATTTGGTCATCAAAACGTTCTCCATCCTTGTACAACTTAGAGAGGTCATTCATGATAGAAATATCATCCGGAGCCATATCTACCAACCTTTCATACTCTATAATCTCTTTATCTTTTTTACCCTGCTTTTTATATGAATATGCTAATCTTTTTCTCAGATCAACATTATCAGGCAATTTTTGTAATCCATCCAATAAGACAAATTCAGAACTGTCAAATTTTCCCAGTTGTTCATATGCAATTGCATAATATTGATAAATCTCCTTTGGTGGAGCATAAACTGGGTTCCATTCGTCACAGTCCAATGATGTAATTTCTTTATAAATATGAACAGTTTGTTTCCAATCACGATTGCGGTAATATTCTGCTGCACTACTCATTAATCGCGGACATTTAAATTGTCTTAATGAATCTAATTTTGCTTTATCTTTTCCACGACCTTTATCACTGCCTTCTGGTGGTACACACATCGTTAACAATAATACTCCCATTGCCATGGAAATCATTTTAATTATTTTCATCACTATTTTTGTCTCCTTTTTACAAACCATAAGTCACCCAGACTTACACCAACTTGCATTTGTTGAATAATTTCTGTTTTAAAATAATTGTCAGAATATTTTCTGTTCCCAAGATAATAATTAAGATCAACTTGATTTCCAACAGCCTTGAATTTAAATCCAAATCCTAATGAACCACCAACCTCGCTTACGATTGTTTTTGAATGGAGTGTGTGGCTTTTATACATTAATCCCGTTCTAAATGAAATTTTATCTACCAAGCCAAGAGAAATATCATTAGGAAATCTTACCAAAGATAATTTGAAATCATTTGAACGATTGATCCAATCATCTAATGGCAATGTCAAGTAAGTCAAGTAATCTGATATCGTTCCTTTATCTTTGATGGAAGATAATTCAAAGGAGATCGACGTCTGCTTATTTAATTTAGATTGAATCCCAAATGAAAATTGTTCAGGCTTGTGGATTCCCGGTAAACGAATTTCATCTTTAGAAGAAACGCTATCGGGCAAAGGAAAATCTAATGGATTGCCATAATCATGGTATCCATTACCGTTTGCATCATCGAATAAATGTTTTTCTGTATATATCCCGTCCAAGTCTCTTAAGGTTTGCTTGACACTAGCAAAAAAATTGATCTTTTCCTGGAGCACAAAAGAAATAAATACTTCACCTAAAACGCCGGAATACCTTGTACGTGATGTTTGAATAATGGAACTCCCATCAAAAAAGATAGATTCATTTTGTCTGGATGAACCAAACAGCATATCTAGGGATAATCCGACACTTAAATTTTTACGGGTTAAATAGGATGTTCCTACCTTGAAAGCCATAATCCCACCCGACCGGTCAAAGGAATTCAATAAGTTTAGAGTATCATCAAAAGCAATGAAGGATGTATCAGTACCTGTAAGGGTGATACGTTGGTCTGCATATGGAACTAAGGCCAACCCGAAGGATCCTTTTGATTTAATAGGCACGATCCAGCTCGCATAGGAAAGTCCGGAGTATCTGTTCAGAAGAGGTAAATCCGAAATCGTATTTTCATCTCCACTATAAGATAAAGACAAATGGGTGTATTTTAGATGATGCCAGGTTGAAGGGTTGGATAAAGATACATTGCTTTGAAATCCTGGAACAAGGCTATTCAAGCCATTCCCCGCACTTGTGGTTCCCTGATTCTCATAAAAATGGCCTAAACCGAAACCATTCATCGTGCCTTGGCCCACTAATAAAGATAAACAAAATATTAATGGAATGAATTTTTTAATTGGACACATAAATTATTTCCAGAATAGGTTTAGCAGAATCATTTTCGATGTCAAAATTAATCGACTCAAACGGATCATTCTTTTCATTTGCAACTACTTTAAAACCCAAATTTGTTTCATTTCCCAAAGTAATATTTTGTAAAAATGATTTTAATGAAATTATAAACATACCATTTTCAATATCTGATGAAATACGGTAAGGATACCCAATTTCGGGGTATGGATCGGTTTCAAATACAACATCTGCAGTATCAACTGATTCATCAATAGGATCGACAATAATATTATAACCCTCACTGCTGCCTGATGTATCAATTGGCAGGCTGAGTAGTGCTTTACGAATCAAAGATCCTTCCGGTATGGAAGCAGAATCAAAAGAAATTGATACTAAAGATCGTAGCCCAATGCCATTGCTTAATCCAAGATTAATTGATTCCGGATCGATAGGTCCTGGGTCAATAATTGAAATATCCCCGAAAGAGTAGATCGTAACATTAGCCGTGTCACGGAAAGTAGAATCCTCGTCGATCTCAATATTTTGTCGATAATACATTTTCACTTTGGGATCCATTGGCCCATCTCCCGATGTGGCTTCCCGACTAAATAATTCAATAAAGTTTGTATCACTGTTAATCAATTGGATGGCGAAATTCCGAATAAGATTTGAATCAACCGTATCAGTTAACATTGAATCAATGCTCATAATATCCCAGACCAATTCTGTATATGTAAATAGGCCGCTGGTATCTGTGTTAACAATTACATTTGGCTGACCTATGCTTTCCCAATCGGCTATAGAATATCCTACAAAATCAAGGTAGGTACTTTTAGATTCATTAAACTGAGAATCAGAGTTAAAAAAGAGATTTGGAGTGGATGATTGTGTCAACAAACTATCACTGGAATATAATATAAAATGAAGACTGTCAATCGTAACTGTTGAATCTAATGAATTGCTCCAATAATAATGGTCTTTAATTCCAATAAAAGATAAAGGCACATCCAAGGAATTCTTTGTGCCTAAATACAATCTATCATTAGAGCCAAGATTTGGTGCAACCCTATAAGAACTGAAAGATATTGAATCAATCGAGACTGTATCCAATTTTAAGGGTAAATGAGACAAATCAGCTTCAATTCGGTTATCCTCGCATCGCCAAGACAAAATGCTGAGAATAAAAACCCCTAGGAGGTTTATATTAAAAAATAGTGATTTCATTTAAGACTACTTATATGATAAATCAGTGGGAAAGTTTCTCTAAAACTTTATCCATTTTCTTTGCAATCGTACCATAGTCAGGCATTTCATCGTCAGACCACTTGATTACAGAGATTTTTTTCTTATTAGCCTTTAAACCTGGTTGTTTTAATAATTTTTTAGAGATTATTGAAGATGGTTTATCAAAAATAATGATTGCATCAGCTTCAAAGGATGCTACATCATATACACTAAGCATTTTACCCTTTAGAGATGAATCAATTGGCACTTCCGCTTTTTTAAATTCAGCACGAGATACCTTAGAATATTCATTAAGATCGTGAATCACCATGACAGTTTTAATATTTTCATAAAATTCATTGATTCCATCAAAATGTTTCTTAAACATTCCCGGAACCATTGCACTTTGCCACCCATTACAAATTAATATGTCCGGTGCCCAAAATAGATGGGGCAGAGTACTTAGAACAGCTTTTGCAAAAAAGCCATATCGTTCTCCATTGTCAGCTAATACACGGCCATTTTTCGATTTATATACTAAATTTGTAAGAGGTTTAAACCAAAAATCATCTTCTAAAAAATAAACTTGAACTCTGGTTTTAGGAATGAAAGCACTTTTTGCACTAGCACTAATTTCTTCACCATCAAACTGAAATGGAATGTCTCTCAGTCGAATAACTTCTCTTAAAATATATTTCCGTTCACTCACATAACCATATTTTGGAATAATGGTTCGAATATCATGCCCCTTCTCTTGAAGAAAAAGTGGTACTTTTGCTGAAAATTCTCCTAAACCAGAGACGTTAGCAAACGGAGTGATCTCCGTTGTCAAATAATAAAGCTTTTTTGGCATTCGGTATTAATTAAGATTTTAATTGATGGATAACTGTTTTAATGCGTCTTTTGCTTTTGGATAATATTCACTTCCAGGGAAATAATCTATCATACGTTGAAACTCTTCACGAGCTTTATTTACATTACCCATACTCTGATAGGACAAACCAATCTTTAATTGCGCATCATCATCCTTATCTGTCCCAGAATAAGTAAAAACCTTTTCAAATTCAGCAATTGCTCTCTTGAATTCTTTTTGTGAATAATAGCATTCAGCCAACCAATATTGACTATTATCTGCTAAATCATTTGTTGCATCAGAAGACACTAATTCTTTGAATCCGGCAATGGCATCATCAAATTCCTGATTTTGAAAATGCCCCAGACTTGTCATATAGGTCTGTTTGTATTGTGCAGCATTGAATTTTGGTTCATCCGATGAAGGGGACCCTGATTTTAGTTGAGCCATTTCACTATAACTATTCGTTAATGTTACGATCTTGTTTTCTATTAGAACCAGTTTGTTAAATATTTCTAGCGCAGTACTATCCATATAGCGCGATTGATTTTCAAGATTGGATATTTTATTGCTCAAGGTATTGATTCTTTTCAAGATTACCAAAGTAATAGAGTCTTGTTGTGCTTTACTTTTTACTGCCTGTTTAAAGGCTGACATGAGTTCAGGTAATAGAATCTGATTATCCAATTCCAAAGAATCTACTTGAACACGAATTCGGTCAATCTTCGCATTTAATCGTCGAAGCTCTCTGCCCGAATCGCTTTGCCCCAAGGCAGAGGATGTTAGTAATATGAATGAGAGAAGTATTATATGTTCGTATGTGGAACGATTTGTCATATTTTAGCCCTTTTTGTTCGCCAAATCGACGATGAATTTACCATTTGTTAACCATCCTTCAAATAAGTTTATCAGTCTGAATAGTTCACACTAAGTTTTAAAATCAAACCAAACATTAGGTAGCATGCTATAAGAAAAGAACCCCCAGCAGAAATAAATGGAAAAGGCAACCCTTTCACTGGAATTAGCCCAACCGTCATGGCTGTATTCACGAAAACATGTGATAAAAATATTGTAGCGAAACCAATCAACGCAAGACTGGAAAATCGATCCTTTGATAAGTAAGACTGTTTCATAATCTGGGCTATCAAATATCCAAATACAATAAGAATGACTGATATACTAATAAACCCTAACTCTTCACCTATAACAGACAATATAAAATCTGACTCCTGTACGGGTAAAAATTTTAAATGGGTCTGGGTGCCCTCTCCCCAGCCTTTGCCAAATAATCCTCCAGAACCAATTGCTGTTTTACTTTGAATAATCTGATAAGCTGCACCCAGAGGATCTTTTTCTGGATTTATAAAGGTCAAAATTCGATTTTGCTGATAATTTGTTAATGAATTCCATAAAAAAGGTGATAAAAGTCCGATAAAAATATTTCCAAAAAAGAGTCCAAATGACATAACTGTTTTAGACCTTGCAATAAAAATGGTGATACCCAAAACAATAGCCCAAATTGTAAATGCCAAATTGTGAAAAGCCATCAACATGCTGAGTAAGGGGGCCAACAAGAGAAAAAGATAAAAAGGACGTGCGCCGGACCAATATAGCATAGGCAAAACAGGCGTCAGTATTACAATGGCAGTTCCTAAATCAGGTTGATTCATTACAATAGATGTTGGAATCAAAACCAGAATAATAGGAATAATTATAGATATAAAATGTTTCATTTCGAGATTATGATCGGATAAATAACGTGCCAAGGCAATCGCTGTGAAAATTTTTGTAAACTCGCTGGGTTGAATGGCAATGGGTAATCCAATATTCAACCACCGATATGTGCCAGCATGGGGGCTACCAAAAAATGGTAATATCACAAAGATAATACTAATAGTGTAAAGCGCATAAGCATATTTATGAATAGTGTACCGGGGAATAAATAAAATGGTT
>CAZCHA010000040.1:0-11696 GCA_964498175.1 uncultured bacterium | reverse complement strand
TCGTTTTAGAATCGGTAGCAATCAGGTCCACATTGCTGCATGCAGAAAACAATAGGAAAAACGAGAGCCCTGACTGAAACAATGGTAATCTCATGGCCTAACCTGTTTCATTTCATGCTTTGAAAATAACTTCGCCTGGTCATCATAATGAATTGATGATTCAATTGCTGTTGCACTGCCGTATTGGTGAATGGTCCAAGCATTCAATTCTCCATTGGGACCCCATTCTACAGCCTGAAAATAACAATCCCCAGCGATCCCAACATATGTATCATTTTTTTTGTTAAAATATATCGCTCTTAATAAACCCGGTCCACCGGAAAGAGGCAAATTTGTTTCTCCTCGTACGAGGCGCAATACCTTGCCCAAAGGGACATCAATCCTGCCAAATCTATTCTCAAGATAATCAATCGTTTCAACAAGCTTACGGGTAATGGCACCTGTTTCATATTTAAGATCATCCTCATTAAACGCATTGGGAAGTACAATGATGGCCAACGCTGCAGCAGTGTTACTTGAGTCGGCTGACAGATTCCATTTTTTGATCAGATTTAATGCAGAGTTCAATTTGGGATCCTTTTCATTAGCCATATCCTGAATATATCGGTCTCTCACCTTGGCAATGATAGAATTTGTTGAATATTGGGTGTCATATTTATAATTGAAAAATTCGTCTCGGGATATGGATGAATCTGCAGCAAATGTTTCCAAAGCACGAAGAGCACGATTAGTTTGGTGAGTTTCAATCCCGGTCCATGGTGGGAGTGGTTTTGAAACATCATTCTCATCTCCCGTAGCTAAATATGGATTACTATTGCAATTTTGGATAAATCCATTTTCCGGGTTCAAAACTTGCGGTAACGAGTCGAATGGAACGTACTCCGTCCATATAGTTGAATTGGTTTCTCCATTTAAGATCGTTGCCCAATTATAATTTTCATTTCGTTCTGGTATTTTAGCATTATATACATAATAAATATTCCCATCTTTATCAGCATAGCCTGTATTAAACATGGGTAAAGCATGGATCTCCATGGCCTTTCTAAATTCAGTGTAATTACGTGCTTTTCCCATCCGATACCATTGTTCAATAAACCTGAGATTTTTTAACGATGAAATACGAAGGGAATAGGTTCCATGGTCAAATTCCATCACCGGACCATGAATAGATTCTTTTACTTCTCGTTTGACGGTCCAAAAAAAAGGCCCAAACAATTTCAGTTTAATCGGCACTTTCCGGACTCTCATTTCTTTCCATGATTCTTCAAACCAATATTGATCTTTATTATTTGGATTAATGGTTAATTCATATACGTCAATTAGGTCTGGTGAATTCACAGTATGGCTCCAGCCTAAATATGGGTTATGGCCAACCAAGGGAATGGGAGAGCCGGGAAACAATCCTCCATAAAAATCCCATCCTTCTTCGCTTATAAAATGTGCTTCGTACCAAGCAACCGGTCCGTCCCAAGGTTGATGACTGTTGATCCATATCCGCGTATAGCCATCACTGGATCGATGGGGCGCAATGGCAAAAACATTACTGGCAAGCATTCTAAATGACTCACTATTTTCATCATCCCCATTCAGCCCTATTAATATTGGGCGTTGTTCTTTTGATAATTTTTTCATGACACCGTCTAGTCCAAACATCAATGGCATTCTATGAGAGAATCCTGTAATCAGGTCTTTCCCAGAGACAGGATATATTTTTTTCTTTTCTTGTTCCGGGTAATCTTCTAAATACAGGTTAAATCCTGCTGCATAAGCATCGCATAATAATTTCACATCATCAGTTACATCAGATTCATAGTTGGAATCAACATTATTCCAAAAATCCATGAGATGAACATAGTAATCATTAATTGCAGCATCCTTTCCATACACCGATGCCAGTTTACCCCTTGTTGCTAATAATATATCACAAATAGTTTTAAAATCATCTTGAGCATGGGCATAGGCCAGTCCAAATGAAACATCCGCATCTCGCTTCCCATAAATATGCGGAACTCCCCATTCATCTCGTTCAATCCTTGCGGAAAATCCATCATGAGAGATAATTAATTGTTCACCTAATAGAATATGGGTAAATATAATAAGTAAGATGAAAAAGTAACGATTTCTATTCATTTCTTGGGTAGCATTCTTGAATCAAAATGCCATTTTCTCCTGATTTCCATACAGTATATTTTTTCATTATGGTCTCAAATAGTTCTGATTCCTTGAATATTTTTAACCATGTTGATAATTTTGGAAATTGAGCGTTAAACCAATCCAAATCTACATGGGCACCTTGCCGGATAAATGGGAATAATGCCATATCAGCCAGAGTTACCTTATCGCCGCATAAATAGGATGATTTGGATAAAATTGATTCATATGCCTTCAATATTTCTCCAACAGCATATTGATATTCTTCATAAGACCCATCTTTAAATCGCACGTGGTATTTATATTTATCTAACCATTTTTTATAATCACCATCATTCTGATCAATCAACGAATTTTGTACTTCAATATTTTCTGTATACCAATATTCAGGATCACTTTGAGCTAAAGCCCATTTCATCACATCAATACTTTCATCGATAACCGTTCCATCATTTAATTGTAAAACAGGGACTGTTCCTTTTGGAGAAAGTGCATATAATTCACCTGGACGATTTTTTAATAATATTTCCCGATGTTCATAATCAATACCGGAGTATGCTAAAGCCAAACGAGCCCGCATTGCATAAGGGCAACGTCGGAATGAATAAAGAATGGGATAATTCAAATTTCTTGATTCAATTTTGGTTTTATTCTTGAATCAAAAAATGTACGGGAAACTACTTGAGCTGGGTCCTTTCGACGAATTTTTTGCTCTTCAATTGGCAATTGAATGAAATCATTACATTCTTTCGAACAACATCCATCTAATTCTTTAATACATGTTTCACATTGAATAAATAAAATATGACAGGCATCATTTTTACAATCAGTATGATTATCGCACGGATGACCACAAATATGGCATTTAGCGATGACATCTTCTGTAACACGTTCTCCCAATCTATCATCAAAAACAAAATTTTTCCCAATGAATTTTGATTTTAATCCCTTTTTATGGATTTCGTGTGCGTACTCTATGATCCCACCACTCAATTGATTGACATTTTTAAATCCATGATTCATCAAATACGAAGACGCTTTTTCACAACGAATTCCACCAGTACAATACAATAATATCTGCTCTTCTTCTTTCCCATCCAGAATGCGTTTGACTTCTGGGAGCAATTCTTTTGATATTTCCACATCAGGTATGACGGCTGATTCAAACCTGCCAACTTCGCTTTCATAATAATTCCGCATGTCCACAATAATTGTTTCAGGTTTTTCTAATGCTTGATTGAATTCTACAGCAGAAAGATGATTCCCCACCTTGTTCATATCATAGGAATTCTCCGGTACACCATAGGCTACTAATTCTTTCCTAACCTTTATGGTAAGTTTATAAAAAGAGTTTCCATTCTGTATGGCTTGGTTGATTGGAACATTCCTTAAAAAAGGGAACGAATTCATAGTTTTACAAAATTGGTTCCAATTTTGTTCGGGCACACTGAATTGTGCATTTATACCTTCTGTAGCAATATAGATCCGCCCCAATATATTTAGTTTATTCCAGTTAATGAATAATTGATCTCGAACAGCTTGGGGATTTTCAATCGGATGATACGCATAAAAAGAAGCGGTGATCCTATCAAATGGTTCTGCAGCTAGCTCTTTTTTTAGAATATCCCGCCCTACTTTATTGAACAAGATTGGCTTTTTTTGTTTCATATCTTAATCAATTAAATTTCTAAGAAACCCACCGGCATTATCCAATTTTTCACGTGCTTCATTTAAGGTGCAATTCAACTTTTCCATGACAATGGCTGTCTTGACAGATTTTTCAGCTTCAAATAATTTTAACTGTGCACCATCATAATCTAAATCTGTTAATTGCTCAATGATTCGTGTCCCCCGATCAACCAGTTTATCGTTGACTGCCATGAGATCTACCATAAGATTTCCATACACTTTTCCCAATTTGATCATGGTTGCAGTAGAAATCATATTTAATATTAATTTTGTAGCTGTACCAGCTTTCATCCGCGTGGAACCCGTCACAACTTCTGGACCAGTCACAGCATTTATAATTACATCAACTTCTGTAATTTTAAACGGGTTGGGATTCGTGACAAGATAAACTGTTTTTGCTCCATTTGCTTTAGCATGATCCAATGCCGAAACCACATAATTTGCAGCACCACTACATGAGATTCCAACCAACGTATCATTTTGATTTAGCTCATATTGCTCCAAATCTATGATAGCCTCTTCCTGTCGATCCTCCGCACCCTCAATGGAATTTCGCAATGCATTTTCGCCTCCGGCAATAACTCCAATAAATAATCCTTTCGGTGCCGAAAAGGTTGGTGGAATTTCCGATGCATCCAATACACCAAGCCGACCACTGGTGCCAGCACCTACATAAAATATACGTCCACCTTTTTGAATAGAATTGACTGTGAGTTCTACTGTTTTTCCAATATCAGGAAGAGTAGCCTGTACTGCAATTGCAATATTTTGGTCTTCCCTGTTAATTGTTTTCAAAATATCATTTATTGACATGGAATCAATTTGAGAAGATTGAGAGTTTTGTTGTTCAGTTTTCAGTTCGCCACGTGATTTCATATCCTGTAAATTACCAATCTATGAAGATGTGGAAAAACATTACTCTCGATTTTCCGGGAACCGATCTCCGCTATATTTCCGATCTATTTTCAGCTTTGGATGTTGCTTCTATTCTGATCAAAGATAAATTAAAGGAGCCCTATTCAAATTGGGTTGACGATCCGAATAATCCCAATCCACTCTCGGGAGATACCCACGTTATTGTTCTGATGATACAAGAGAATCAGGACGTGGATCAGCTTATATATGAAATTCAAATGATTATGAATTTGGATAATGCACCTGATTATGTTGAAGAAATTTTCGAAGACAAGGATTGGGTCACCTATACCCAATCTCAATTCAAAGAGATCTTCATTTCTGATTCACTTAGAATAGTGCCGCCCTGGGAATCAAATTCACAATTTTCAGGTCAAACTATTATTATTCAACCAGGAAGTGGGTTTGGAACTGGGACACACCCAACAACCCAACTTTGTTTACAATGGTTAGAAAATAATTTAAAGAAAAATAATGCGGTTCTAGATTATGGGTGTGGATCAGGCGTTTTATCTATCGCTGCGAAAATTCTTGGTGCGGGTTTTGTAGAAGGTGTAGAGATCGATCCTAAGGCCATATTAAATGCGGAGCAGAATAATGAATTAAATAATTTAATCATTCCATATCATCATCCTGATAGTTTTGAATCAAATAATAGATATGATATTGTGATTGCAAATATTTTGGCTGACATATTAATTCGATTAACTCCAACCTTAGGCCCGTTTATTGGACAAAAATTGGTTTTGTCAGGAATTCTAGAAAATCAAGCGAAGGATGTCATTCAATCCTATTCTAAATGGGTGGGTCTATCTGTCCAAGATGAAATGGATGGGTGGGTTTTACTCTTAAGTGATTAAATCCAAAAATTCCAACGCAGAAATCCTCTTAAATCATTGAAAAATATCGTCGTGTTTCTTTCATGACCTTTGGCGCAAGCAAAATAGTTGAAACCATCGTAGGAATCGCCATTATCGCATACATCCCATCTATCAAATTAATTACAATAGAAATGGATACTGTAGCCCCAAAGATTGTAGACAAGACATAAAACCAATTATAATTAACTTTCCAACGGCTGCCGAATAAAAACCCAGTGCATTTTGCACCATAATATGATTGACCGAACATGGTAGTTACACTAAAGGTAAATACAGAAAAGAATAAAATAAACTCTCCCAGGAGTCCCAATTCATTTGAAAATGCCTTAGCTGTCATGGATACACCGTTCAAGGCTGGATCATTCCAAACGCCTGAAACTAAAATTGCAAATGCCGTAATAGAACAAACCAGAATTGTATCAATAAACGGCCCTATCATTGCTACAAGACCTTCCCTGACAGGTTCCTTTGTTTTTGCTGCACCATGCGCCATCACTTCTGTCCCCAATCCTGCTTCATTGGAAAAGACCGCTCTCCGGATCCCTTGACGAATAACTTCTCCAACTATTCCTCCCACAACAGCATTTCCCGTAAATGCATCCGTAATTATTAAATTGAATATGGATCCAAGTTTGTCATAATTCTTAATCAGGATTCCCAAACCACCTAATAAATAAATTAATACCATTAATGGAACAATTTTGCCCGCAACCAGCCCAATCCGTTTTATACCACCAAAGATCACTCCAGCCACAAGAATTGCGATTAAGATCCCAGTTACTACATTTCCCATAAAGGGATTTGATGAAAACATTCCCAATGGTAAAAAAACAGAATCCCTAATGTATTGCGTTAATTGGTTGGCTTGGAACATAGGTAGACAACCAATAAGGCCAGCCGTACTAAATAATACCGCTAATGGTTTGAATTTTTGGCCAAGTCCTTCCTGAATTACATACATGGGGCCACCTTGTAGTTCACCCAAGTCATCTTCTCCGCGAAATAAGATTGCCAAAGTACAGGTGAAAAACTTTGTAGACATGCCTACAAAGGCTGAAACCCACATCCAAAATAGTGCACCTGGACCACCCATATGAATTGCCACAGCTACACCACTTATATTTCCCATTCCTACAGTTCCAGCTAGAGCAGCTGATAGTGCTTGAAAATGATTTATATCGCCTGGATCATCATCATTATCATATTTCCCTAAAAGAATATCCAGCCCGTGTTTGAAATATCGGAACGGGATAAATCGACAATAGATAGTGAAAAACAGTCCACCGAAAACAAGTAGAATAAGGAGAAATGGTCCCCACATGAAACTTGCAAAAGCTTCAATTGCTGATTCTATATTTATCAACTATACTTCCGGAATTTTAATTGGGTACAATCGGTTTCCCAATAAAGTACGTAATACTCAAAAGGATTGCACTTCCAGACAATAATATAACCCACACAGGTATACCAATTCCTATACCTAGACATCCTAAAGTTAAAGATAAGATACCCACTGTAAGTGCATAGGGCATTTGGGTTTTTACATGGTCAATATGATCAGATGCACACGCTGTGGAAGACAATATTGTTGTATCAGAGATTGGAGAACAATGGTCACCAAAAACTGAACCGGATAAAACTGAAGCAAATGTGGCTAAAAATATAGGTGATTCAACAGTCGAATCTGGTGACATATTCAAAAGATGCATGGCCATAGGAACAACTACCGGAACCAATATAGACATGGTTGCCCAGGATGAGCCGGTTGAAAAACTAATGGCTGCAGCAGTAACGAAAGTGATGAAAGGAAGCATAGATGGAGACAAAATATTAGAAGAAATGCTAACTAAATATTCAGCTGTCTTCAGATCTTTACATACAGAACCAATGGTCCAGGCCAACACTAAAATAATACAAGCCATTACCATAGACCTTACGCCATTCACCCACGCATCCAACGTTTTTTCCAAGGTTAATATTTTTCGTCCAATTGTTAGTCCAATTGCAGAAATACTAGAAAATGAAGCACCCCAAATAAGACTTGCGTAAGGATCCGATGCACCAATGATATCCCGAAGTGTAGGATGTTGCATATCAAGACTTCTTAACCCAGTAATAACCAAGCCACCAATAGTTACAGCTACAACTACAAATATTGGAATAAATGCATTATTCCAATGAGTAGTCGGTAAGTTTTGTGCATCTTCTATTAAACTTGGATCTGAAAGTGGTTTTGCGTGATCAGAAAGTACTTTACCAGTTGATAACGCACGAGTTTCTGCATCGTGCATAGGACCATAATCTTTTTTCAGTAATATATTAAAAAAAATAAAAATCAATGTCAGAATACAATAAAATGAAAAAGGAATACTTTGTAAAAAGGTAAAATAAGGGTTTATAGTAACACCATATTGTTTGTATGGTGATTCAAGCAAACTCATTTGAAATACAGACCAGCTACTGATTACGGCTAAACTTGCAACGGGTGCTGCAGTTGAATCCACGAGATATGATAGCTTTTCCCGTGAGATTCTGGCTTTGTCAGTAAAAGGTCTCATCATATTCCCTACTAATAGTGTATTAGCATAATCGTCAAAGAATATAACTAAACCCATTGCTGCCGTAGCAAATTGACTTCTTCGGTTTGATGTTGCATACTTTGATGCAAAATCTACTGCACCTTTCATTCCTCCATTGGCAGTAATTACACCTATTAGTCCACCAAAAGACAATGTAAAGATCAAAATTGATGCATGACCATGATCTGTAACTGACCCGACGATATACGTATCCAGCGCATTCGTAATCCCTGTTAATGGGTTCCCAGTGATCATTGATACGCCTACCAAAATACCAATAAATAAAGCTAAATGTGCTTCGTGAGTAATAAGAGCCAAAATGATGGCAATGATTGGCGGCCAAATTGAAAGCCAGGACAATTCATCTTCCTTAATGGATGCTAATCCTAAAGTTTCAGCTAAAGCAAACCCAGCAAACAATAGCCCCAAAATAGATATGATTTTAAACCATTTTATTAATTTCATTGCGGATAAGTTAATTCCTGAATATTTGAATCCAAACCGCTAAAGCCATGAATAAATTTTATTTATTTAAAATAATCGTTTTATTTCTTTTTTTGAAGGAAGTTGGGGAAATTCTAATTCCTACTGATGAATAAACTCGACCTATATCTATTGCGTCAATTCTGGATAATCCTGGGAATATCTGTCCTCGGCTTTGTTTCTATTTTTGTAATTGTAGATCTTATTGAAAATTTAGACCGGTTCATGGATAATAAAGTTCCATCACCAATTGTAATTCAATACTATCTCTATACTTTACCCTGGTTTGTGTGCATTGGGCTCCCTATGTCTATGCTTTTATCAACAGTTTTCAGTTTAGGGTCAATGGTAAAACGAAATGAATGGACTGCTATGAAAGCATCTGGAATAAGCCTTTATCGTGCTTCATTTCCATTACTGTTATCAGGAATTATCATGAGTGGAGGATCATTTGTTTTAGATAATAAACTGGTTGCAATTGGGAATGAAAAACGATTCGAGATCGACCGAGATTATGTAAAGCGAAAATCACGGCATAAACTTAAGAACACTCTAAAAAATATTTTCCTCCAGAAAAATACATCTACACATATTTCATTATCTAAATATTATATAAAAAAATCAACTGGACATGATTTAACCATAGTAGACCTGGACCGTTCAAATATTCGAAAAAGGATTGATGCAAAAAAAATAGAGTGGAATCCAGTTACATCCAGTTGGGTATTAACAGGGTATTCGATTCGTGAATTTGATGAATATGGGGTTGAAACAGGGGTTACCTTGGGAAAATCAGATACGCTCATCACACTTGGTTTTTTACCAGATGAGATTCAGCAACAAGCTCGAAAACCGGACGAATTGGATTATTTCAAGCTCACGGAACGAATTAAAAAATTAAAAGAAAATGGTGTTGATACTCTTCGATGGGAAGTTACACGATATTTAAAAATTTCTTTCGCCTTTACGAATTTCATAGTTGTTTTGTTTGGAATTCCATTGGTGGTATTAAAGGAGAAAAATAGTTTATCATTTGGTGCTGGTGCCAGTGTTTTTGTTATCTTTGGATATTACGCCTTTATTAAGTTTGGCCAGTCACTAGGATTTAACGGAATTGTGGAACCTTTATTATCAGCTTGGTTGGGAAATATTTTATTTCTAAGCGGTGGAATGATGTTAATGTGGCGAGCCAAAACGTAACTCGTTCTTAAAATGATTTTACTCTTTTACAACTGGTGAAGGGCCTTCCTTTTCCGCTTTTTTTGCTGGTTTTCCAATCCATGTAAATCCAAAAGAGAAATTGAATCCTTTCATTGTATGCAGCCACAGTCCATTTCGAAAAGAAAAGCCCATGTCAAAGATAACAGGACCTTTTTTTACACCAAAACCCATGGCCAATTCTTTCATTTCTCCACCAGCCCAGGAATAACCAATTCTCATTGGAATTGTTTCAATCCGATTCCATTCAACAGCCATAGCCCATTTCCATTGTTGTCGAGCATAATATTTATTCTCAAACCCTGCCATCAGATCCGTGGCGAATAAGAAATTATCTACTCTTTTGGATGCACCCAGTCTGAAAGTTGCCGGATACCGAGTAACAAATTCAGGCCGTTTCCCATTCTCTAGTGTATCTACGAAAAAAACGGTCTCATTAGTAAATAACGAGTCATTCCCAAGCTTGTCCATACGAATTGTGTCAATATTAAATGTGTATAAAATGGATTCATTTAGATCTAGCGTATCATCTCCAAAGGTAAATGGATAAAATGAGTCTGTTAGCGGATTAATACTGGAAGGTTCATTACCACCACCGCTTTGATTCCATTTGATAGAACCTACCATATTGATAAATGACGCACCAAATTGCCATCCATTATAGGGTCGCGAAACTACCCCAATATCAAGCCCAAATCCGGCACCGCCCACTCCCTGCCGTATGATATATTCTCCTGAACCATAGATACCAAGATCATCAGTTATCAAGCTCGCTGAAGAAGAATCTTCATCAATCCCAAGATAAAATAATCCCTGCAGATATTTGGCAGTAACTCCCCAAGACATGGATTTAAAGGGAATCCCAAATGAAAATCCGTATTCGTTCAACCCTAAAATCTCATAATTAAATTCTAGATCCAAGTTCGGTTTTTGGCCATTGCCGTAAAAAATAAGCTCCAATAATCCCATAGGTAATTTATAATTCTGTAAAATGATATTATTGGTTGTAAAAGCCATATTACCTTTAGAAATGTTCATAAAAGGGATTGGCATATGTGTATCCACAAAAAAACCCATTCCGTCAGATGCTTCCAATTGGTCGAAGAGTGCATCTTTCTCGGCAGTATTCAAAGTATCACCACTATATTGTGCAATATTTTGTATAGAGAAAAAATTTCCTAGCATACCTAAATCCAATTGAAATGCTTGAATCATAAATGGATTATTTTGTTGAAGGCCTATTATTCCAGGATTAAAACCAACACAGAAAATTCCATCGGCAATAGTTGTATAAGCGCCTGCCATTCCTACCATTCGTGGATCACGTTTGGTTTGGGCTTGAGCAAAGATTCCAACTATACAAATTATGAAAATGATCCGCTTCATCGATTACCTATCATACTCAATTTTTGTTTTGGACGATTCATACGATTTGACCTGGATGAAGACCTGATCTTTATATAATGTCCGTTGATATCACAAGCCTGCCCATTTGAAGACACGATTTTCAATCTTAATGAATCAGTTTCTGATAACCCACTGGTAGCCAAATCCCAAGAATAAGAACCAAGATTATCTAATCCTGATTCAATTTCTACCCAATTATCAGTAAGGACACAATTGGCTGCCCTATAGGTCGTTGAATCTCCATATGTGGAATAATAAAGATCCACTTTTTCAGAACTTGTGCCGCCTACACTCCAGAGAATTTCATAAGTTGAATTAGTATATAATGTTTGTCCTCCATTGGGGTAAGTAATAATTAATTCAGGGTTTACTT
>CAZCHA010000039.1:0-12047 GCA_964498175.1 uncultured bacterium | reverse complement strand
CGCTGAATGCTTCCACCTCCAGATTCAATCCTTCGATTAATGAATGTCCCGCTGATTCATTAATACAATGTAATGATTCAGCTAAACAATTAGGGCCATTTCCTAAAACAAGTTTTGCAAATTTTATCGCTTCCTTCATCAAGTCATTTGAAGGGAAAACCTTATTTGCTAATCCAATTCGATGAGCTTCGTTGGCATCTATCAAGTGTCCACCGATGATGAGTTCAATGGCATTACCTTTTCCCACAATCCTTGGCAACCTTTGTGTACCTCCCCATCCAGGAATAAGTCCTAATTTCACTTCCGGCTGGGCAAACATAGCATTTTCGCTAGCAAACCGAATATGGCATGCAAGGCTAATCTCACAGCCACCTCCAAGAGCAAAACCATTCACAGCAGCAATAACCGGTTTTGGAGAATCTTCTATTGTCATGGTTACTTCCTGACCCAACTTCCCAAAATCCAAGGCTCCTTGGGTATCTAATTGCTGCATAAGCTTAATATCTGCACCAGCAATGAAGGCTTTTTCTCCCGCTCCAGTTAAGATTATAGCACCAACATTCTCATCTGCAATATAGTCCTTTACTGCTTGATCTAATTCTCGGAGTATCTGGGGATTCACAGCATTTAGTACATCTTGACGATCAATAGTTAGCACCCCAACCTGATCTATTATTTCTCTTTTAATAAACATTAATTTTCTTATTTCCAAAAAGTTCGACTAAAGAGCACCATTACGGTAAAAATTTCCAATCGTCCTAATAGCATGCAAAATGTGAGTACCCATTTCCCTGGATCAGATAGTAAGGCATAATTATCAGTCGGACCAAAAGAGCCCAACCCTGGACCAATATTCCCCATAGCAGATGCTGCGGCACCAATAGCTGATTCGAGATCTAATCCCATTGAAGATAATACTATCGTAGACAACATAAATGCGGACATGAAGAACAGGAAAAAACCCAATGTATTTCTAACCACATCTTCTTTGATTAGCTGTTTCCCTATTCGAACAGGAATCAGTGCTCGAGCATGCAGCATCCGGCGTGTTTCTAATCCTGCATACTTTACCAATAGCATACACCGAATAACTTTCATCCCTCCGCCTGTTGAACCGCCCATTCCACCCACAAACATTAATGTAAGTAGTATTGCCTGAACAATTACTGGCCACAATTCATAATCAGCAGAACCAAATCCTGTTGTCGTAAAAATGGAAATAGTTGTAAAAAGTGATTCTCGAAAATTCAAATGAGAAAATTGATCATTTTGTAATGCGACTGCCAGAAAAATAATAAAAGTCACAATGATTCCACCACCTAGGTAAACTAAAAATTCCCGATCATTTATATAAGATTTCATGTCGCCATTGATAGCCCTAAAATGAAGTGAAAAGTTGATTCCGGCTAAAAACATGAAAAAGATAATAATATAATGGATCAAGGAGCTATCATAATGCCCTATACTCGCACTTTTTGTTGAGAATCCTCCAGTTGGCATGGTGGTTAGTGAATGACAAACTGAATCAAATACATTCATGCCAGCTAGCATTAAGGCAACAGCTTCTAGCATTGTAATTCCGACATACACAATCCAAAGGAACTTAGCTGTCTCCCGCACACGAGGTGTAATCTTATCTGCCACCGGGCCCGGTACTTCTGCTTTAAATAACTGGACTCCCCCCACGCCCAGTAATGGAAGAATTGCAATATAGAATACCACAATTCCCATACCACCAATCCACTGAATAAATGACCGCCAGAATAATATACCATGGGGAAGGCTTTCTACACCATTGGGTAAATTAGGCAAGGTCATCGTATTCCCAATAATTGATGCACCCGTCGTGGTTACACCTGACATTGATTCAAAAAATGCATCTGTAACATTGGGAATTGCTCCGGAAAAGTAAAATGGCAAAGCTCCTGCTACAGCTGTAATGATCCATGAAAAAGTTACAATGGCATAACCATCCCGATTTGTCAAGGATCTTTTATGTCTTGTCATGAGCCAAATCGGCGAACCAACCCCAATACAAATAGCAGCCGAATATAATAGACCATTCAGGTCCGATTCACCGTATCCAATAGATATAAAAATAGGCACAACCATCGTTATGCCTAAAATTGAGAGAAGCGCCCCAAGAATATTCAGGAGTGGTTTTAATCTCATGAGCCGAACAATTTCTTCAGCTTACTAATAGCTTTTGGTTTTGCGAAAACTAATGCTGTGTCATCATCTGTAAGGATTGATGAACCATGGGCTATTCGAATTTTGCCATGGTGGTTAATCATCCCAACAATACTATCTTCAGGAAATTTTAATTCTTTTAATGGTCGTTGAGTAACAAGGCTTCCTGTAGCAGGTTGAAATTCAATCACATCCACTTCTATTTCATCAAAAGTAACAACGGGAATTTCGGTCATATCTGTATGGAGTTCTTTTAAAATAGAATTAACAGTGGATAAATTTTTACTGATGACAGCCCCTGCACCAATTTCTTGAATTGTGGGAATATATTCCGTGGTCGAAATGTGGATAATGCTCTGCTTTGCTCCTAAATGTTTAGCAAGAAGCCCGGCGATTAAATTAGTTTTCTCATTTTCTGTGACTGAAATGAAACTATCCACATCTTGAATATTTTCAGATTTTAAAAATTCAATATCAGTTCCATCGCCGTAAATGATCATGGATTCATCTATACTATGAGAAATCTGCCCAGCTTTGGGTCTATTATTTTCCACCAAGCGAACATTAATTGAATCATCGGGTAATTCTTTTGCCAGTGATCGCCCTATCTTAGAACCACCAACAATCATTACCCGGTGTGTTTCGGTCACTTCCTTGCTAAGTAATCCCAATAAATTTTCAATATCTTCTGTCTTAATAATGAAATAACCGATATCACCTTTTTTAAATGTAAACTCTGCCGAAGGAACATTTGTTTCCTGCCCTCTAAGTACTGCAATTACTCCAAACCTAAAATGACTATTTTCAAGGCATAACTTCCCCAACGGTTCCCCAATTATATTTTCAGAATCACCATTAATATTAAGACCCAGCATGGTAAGGCGGCCCGCTTCAAAATCCATTACCTGGACTGCATAGGGATGTTTCACTAAACGCATGATCTCTTCACAGGCAGCTTTTTCAGGATGGATAACTACATCCACACCGAATTTTTCAGGACGAATAATTGAATCATGTGCAGTGTATTGTTGATTCCTGAGTCGGGCAATAATTTTATTTGCGCCCAACTTATGAGCCTGTTGGGATGCAATCAGGTTTACTTCATCAACACGGGTAAGGCACAATACGTAGTCTGCTTCACCAACATGTGCTTCTGTTAGTATTTTTGGACTAGCGCCATTCCCCTCAACGACAATCACGTCCAAGTTTTCCGAAGCACGTCGACATTTGAACGAATCAATGTCAATAACTGTTATATCGTAATTTTCTTCGCTTAGTGCTTTGGCGACGTGAAACCCCACTTCGCCACCACCAATTATTATGACTTTCATACCTTGTTATTCTTAAATAGTATGATAAAAAATTACTTCATTTATCCATAAATAAAAGCAATTTATACTGATGGGTTTTTCCGCCAAATATTGGCACCGAGAGAACGAAATTTCTCTTCAATCTGTTCATATCCACGATCAATGTGATAAACACGGCTTACTTCAGTTCTTCCTTTAGCTGCTAAGCCAGCAACAATTAACGATGCACTGGCTCGAATATCAGTAGACATGACAGGTGCACCAACCAATGCATCCACACCGCGGATAAAAGCTGTATTATTTTCTACTTTAATATTGGCACCAAAACGATTGAGTTCAGGCACATGACTGAAACGATCATGATAAACAGTATCTGTAATCATGGATGAACCCTGAGCCAAGGTCATTAGCGCTACCCATTGAGCCTGGAGATCGGTAGGAAATCCAGGATAAACAGCCGTGGTCATATCCACGGGTTTGATTTTTTCGGCTCGTGAAATTGTAACCGAATTACTGGTAGTAGAAACATTACAGCCAGCATCTTTAAAGTTTAAAATAACAGAATCCAAATGTTCCGGAATTACACCATTTAAAGTAATCTCCCCTAATAATGCACCTGCCGCTAAAAAGGTGCCAGCCTCGATTCTATCTGGTATCACGTCAATATCTGCAGAATCTAATGTTTCAACGCCATCAATGGTAAGCCTCGTGGTACCAATGCCCCTAATACAAGCTCCCATGGTATTTAAATATTCACAGAGTTGAGCAATTTCAGGTTCACGTGCAGCATTCTCAATTATCGTAGTTCCATCTGCTGTTGCGGCAGCCATAGCTATATTACCTGTTGCCCCTACAGATGGAAATTCAAAACTGATTTTAGTTCCTTGAAGGCGTTTCGCTTCGGCAATAATATATCCACTTTTCAAGGTGATTTTTGCACCGAGCTTTTCTAACCCTTTAAGATGAAAATCAACCGGTCTCGGGCCCCATGCACATCCGCCGGGCAAAGAAACTTTTACCACACCAAACCTGGCGAGAAGTGGCCCTAAAACATAAAAGGAAGCCCGCATGGTTTTCACCAGATCGTAAGGCGCTTCCGGATTATTTACGGTACTGCCATCAATTACTAGTCTGCCGTTTTCAAATGAACAGGTTGCTCCTACGATTTCCATTAACCGAATCATGGTTCGTGTATCACGTAGATCAGGAACGCGTGTGACAACCGATTTTCCTTCAGCCATTAAGGCAGCGGTCATAATAGGCAATACAGCATTTTTAGCACCACTAATCTGGACTGAACCAGATAATGTCTTTTGCCCTTCAATATATATTTTATCCATTACACTCTCTCTATTTCCAAACCTGTAAATAATTCAAGGATTAGTCTAGGACTTTCTAATTCATTTAAATAATTCGCTTCTACAAATGTTTGTCCATTTTTCACTGATTTGATAATATGCAAATGATGATCCGCTCTTCTTGCTATCTGGGATAAATGAGTAATACATAAAACCTGCTTTGATTTGGAAAGTTTTACTAATTGTTTTGCCACTTTTTCTGCTGCTTTTCCAGAAATACCAGAATCAATCTCATCAAAAACCAATGTTTGAACCGGGTCCAAATCCTGAAAAACCGTTTTAATTGCAAGCATAATCCTAGATATTTCTCCACCTGAAGCAATTGTTGCCAAAGGCTTTACTGGTTCACCCGGATTTGCAGAAAGAAAAAATTCAACCGTATCTATCCCCTTAGCATTAGCATCTAATACATTGTTATCCATAGATACGAATCCAATTTCTGATATTTGTTGATTAATTTTTATTTCAAAGTCTGAACCGAGCATGTTAAGTCCAGCCATAGCATTTTCAATTTTATTAGAAAGTTTTTTTGATTTTTCTACCCGAGATTTATGAAGGCGGATCGCCAATTCAGAAAAATCTTTTTCTTTCTTTTTTATCTTTTTGAGTAGCTCATCTTCAGATTGATCCGGACTTTTCAGAGATTTTACTTCTTTTTGAATATAGTTCCTTTTTTCCAAAACTGATTCAATGGATCCCCCATATTTCCGTTTTAAGCTTTCTATAACTTGGAGCCGTTCCTCTACATTTGCAATTTCATCTGGATCAAATTCTGTCAAAGAAAGTTGTACAGAAATTTCTGTACCTGCTTCTTGTAATTGGATCACGGATGATTGTAATAATTCAGAAATAACTTTTAGGCTCTCATCATATTGAACCAATGATTCAACCAATCGATGATTATGGCTTAAAATATCGACGATTGATTGATCATCAGAATTGATTTGACCCTGTAACGATCGGAGTGTTTTAAGAATTTCTTCAATGTGGGACATTCTTTTAAATTCATTTTCCAGAATAATATCTTCGCCCACCTTTGGATTCGCAGCATCAATTTCATTTGCTTGGAAATTTAACAGTTCTAACCTATCCTTTCGTTCATCTGCAGATTGAAGAGCATTTTTTAATTTTATTTTTAATTCAGATAAATCAGAATAAAGTTGGCTCGTTTTTTCAAGATCGGCATCATGACCACAATATCGATCCAAATAATCAATATGACGATTTATATTTAAAATGAGTTGTTGATCATGTTGTCCATGAAAATCAACAACTGTTTCATTGGCTTTTCCGAGATCACCTATGGTGATAGGTTCGTCGTTGCAAAAAGCTTTGGTTCTACCTTGACTGAAAATTAATCTACGAAATGTCCTATTTTCTACTTTAGTTTCGATCACTGAACGATTTGAGCCATTTCTAACCATGATCTTATCGGCTTTTCGGCCTAGCGAGACACTTAATGCATCCAATAAAATTGATTTTCCTGAACCTGTTTCTCCGGTGATAACAGTTAAACCCGGTTTCAGATCAAGTTCCATCTCATCAATAATGGCAAAATCTTTAATATATAGTCTGTGGATCATTTGGATTTTTTAAACTGGAATGAGCCTGTTACAACTCCACAAATTACACCAATTCCATCGGCGAAAACATCATATTGACTAGGAAATCTCCCAGGGATCATTGACTGCCATGATTCATCAATACACCCAAAAAAAATACCAAAAATAATGATATAAACCATGGGCTTTTGGTATACCGAATAATAAGCCCTATATCCCAACCAACCGAGAATAGAATATTCAGCTACATGGAGTAATTTATCCCAAGTGAGAGCAAGTACAGGCGGTATAGAATCACCGGGGATGGATGACCCCAAAAGGATTAAAGCTAAAAAACTATAAAGATGAATTTTAGGATTTTTCATATCCTGAAATAACATAAGGAATCTTTTTTAAAAGATCTGATGCGATTTGCCCACGATAACCCTTTTCTTTTATCAACCCATCAGATGCTTTGCCATGGATAAAGGCAGCGAGAGATACTGAGTTATAATGATCAATGCCTTGCGCTATAAAACTGGCGATCATTCCAGATAAAACATCACCGGTCCCGCCGGTGGCTAACCCGGGATTGCCAGATGAATTAACCATGGCACTATTCTTATAAAATGTACAAGAAGGAACCTGTTTCACCAATGCGATATGACGAAAATCAGTCATGACTTCATTCATTACAATTGGAAACTCAGAAATGATATTCTCTTTATCAATCCCAGTTAAATACGATAATTCGCCAATATGTGGAGTTATGATTAAAGGGTATTCCCTATCATTTAAGTCACTCATTTTATTTGAAAAAGGGAAAAGTCCATCTGCATCCAAAACAAGAGGCTTTTTAATGATACGTACCAATTTTTTTATCAAATTTTGGGTTGAAATATCTCGACCAAGCCCCGGACCCAATACTACAGAATCTGCCCATTCCAATTTCTCTTCGATTGAATCATAATTATCCAGGGATAAATAGCCTTTTCCGTGGTCTTCTACAGGAAAGGTTATCCCTTCAATAATTAATCGTTCATAAATTTCATTTAAGGATGCTGGTGTCGTGGTGGTTGTGAGCCCTGCACCGGACCGGTGAGCCCCATAAGTTGACAAGATCGCCGCACCTGTCATCCCTTTAGATCCGGCAATCACTAATACTTTTCCCGCGGAATATTTATGACAATCAACTTTAGGCTTCAGGAGATGCAAAGATGCATTGAATTCTTGAAATAAATCCCAATTAAGTCCAGGGAGTTCAATATCTTTCAAATTGGGAAATCCAATCTCTTTAGTATGGACTATACCTGAATACTCTTGTCCAAACCGAAAGATACTTCCTAGTTTGGGCGCACCAAATGCCACCGTGGTATTTGCTTTGACTGCAATTGGATTTACTCTTCCAGAATTCCCATTTAACCCGGAAGAAATGTCAATGGACAATACCATTGATTTAGAGTTATTTATCCATTCGACCCATGGAATCATCGATTCTCTTAATGCACCCTTGAATCCAGTTCCTAATAAACCATCAATAATCAAGTCTGGTATTTTAAAATCTGGAAGTGATTCCCCGAAAGTTGTGAAAATTCCTAAGGATTTACACTTAAAGTAAAAGTTTAATGATTCGCCTTTTATTTCATTATTTTTACATAATGAGTGTATTCTTACGTTATAATTATTCTCAAATAAAACCGTAGCTGCTGCAAATCCATCTCCACCATTATTTCCTTTTCCACTTAAAATTAATATAGAAGAATCATGAATATCGGATACCATTTCCATAGCTTCTTCTGCCACTTTTTTCCCCGCATTTCCCATGAGTTTTTCAATAGAAATCCCCATGTCACCCATGGAAACTCGATCCAATTCACGAGCCTGACCAGGGGTTAGTAATTTCATTCAAGCGTGTAGATAGCTGATGCGATAGCGTGGGAATTTGTGTGAGAAATGGAGACTTTACACTGGCCACTAAATTTTATATCTATCACTACAATAGGTTCACCAGTTTTCGATGATAGTATTTCAATAGATTCAAATGAGATTGGATCATCCACACCTGATGATTTCAGCGCTTTCATTATTGCTTCTTTAGCTGCAAATCTACCGGCATAATGAATTTCTGGATTTGCCTTGGATTTACAATATTCCTGCTCGGTTTTTGTATAAATACGATTCAGAAACCTGTCGCCGGTTTCTTGGATAGCGGAACGAATCCTGACGACTTCCACCAGGTCGGTTCCAATGAAAATATCAGCCACTGCTGTTATGCTCGTTAATAATGCCTACCAGTTGGTAAATATCATTCAAGTCCCAATCTGCCCCGGAATTGACTGTTCCAAATGTATCTCCATACCGTGCAAATGCTGTTTTCATTCCAATCTGTTGGGCACCTACAACATCCCTCTCAGGCCAATCGCCAATCATAATTGTTTCTTCTGGTCGAAGTCCCATGCCATCCAAGGCCAATTGAAATGGTTTTGGTGACGGTTTTCTCTCACCACTATCATCATAGGTGATGACCACATCAAAATAATGATATAAATTTAAATAATAGATGCGCATCCATGCTTCGCGGCTTGGTGCATCAGAGACAACACCCAATTTGATACCGAATTTTGAAAGAGATAAGAGCGTTTTATTTACATTAGGATATGCCATAAGATTTGCTTCTCTAGCTCTTCTGTATGCTACAATGCCAGCAGCGAGAAATTTATTATCCACATGGCCGATACACTTTTCTAAAAAAACATCAAAGACCTTTTGATTTTCCCATCCGAATTCTTCGTAAATAGAATTGATTTCGGTATAGGATTTATCTTCATTTACTTTCAAACCTGCTTCAATCATTCCTTTGATTGCAGCCTTAACAGCAAATTCTTTCATTTTCATGAAATCCAAGAGCGTATTATCTAGATCAAATACAACACCCTTGATCATCATCTTAGACATATAATCTATTTTTCATATTTTTCTGGATTATTGATCTCATCAATCTTGCGCTCCGCCATTTCCCTCCAGTCCCTATCTTTTCGGGCTTCATCAAAATATTTTTTTGCACGGGTTTTATTTTTCTTACCCATCTCAGCCAAACCAAATTCTAACCATCCACCACCAAATTTCTGATTAAGGTCTACACAGGACTGTGCTGCAGAAGATGCATTTTCCCATTGTTTTAATTGATTATAAGCTGCAGCCAGATTGAAAAACTTAAAATAATCATTTTCATCCAGAGATGTAGCCATAACCAAATTCTCTGCTGCTAGTTCAAACTTTTCCTGTTCGAGATAAAGTAATCCTAACCGCATAAATCCATCAGCATACGCAGCATCTATCTGTATTATTGTTTTAAGAATATCTTCTGCTAATTTGTATTCCTGGTTTTCGGTATATAGTTTACCAAGGTTTCCATAAGCTTTAGTATAGCCGGGATTGATCTCAATGGCTTCAATGTAATGAATAATAGCTTTCTCAGTATTGCCATCAGACTCGTACGCTGTTCCAAGAGTAAACCAAGTTTTATCATGGTCAGGTTTTATACCCAAAACTAGCTGCAAATTTTCTATAGCCTTTTTAGAATTACCCAGCTTCTTTTCCAGTACACCTAATTGATAATAGGCTAGATAAAATTCCGGATCATATTTTAACGATTTTTCATAATAACTGGTTGCTTTGCCCAGATTTCCTCTTTTATATGCTTTGTTTCCAGCGTTTAAGAACTGTTTTGTGACATTATTAAGGCCTTTCCTTGCCTTAACATGATCCGGATAGATATTAATTGCATTACTGAAGTGACGTGCAGCCCCCTCAATATCCTTTTGCCGAAACCTTGTCATCCCTTTGTAAAACTCAGCATCAGGGAAATAAGGATGTGCTTGGGCGATTGCGTCATATTCTACCATCGCTTCTTCGTACATTCTTTGCTGAACGTTTCGTTTCCCATTTTGGACATGTTCAATGATTTTTACAATCTGATTAGCCCATTCTCGAAAATCTTCATCAGCTTGTACCGCCTGAATAGAATATTCATTTGCTTTATTCAAATCTCCCTTATGGAGGTAAAGTTTTGATAAAGCATGCAAAGCTGGTGCAAAGGACGGATCTGCCTGTAGCGCTGAATTAAAGGACAATTCTGCTTCAGAATAGTCACCAGAAGATAATTGTGATTCTCCTATGCTTAATAATCCTTCCGGATCTTGTGCAAAGATCAGAGTAATTGTAAAAAGGAGTATAAATATTCGAAAACTACGTTTCATGATTACCTCATTCTCTCTTTAGAGTTTACTTTGAAAAAAACTTGAAAATTTTGGGGCTGGATTTTAATAAATATTCTTGAAGGATAACAAAACTGAAATGCTATTCAGCAATAGGTATATTGTCTACTTTTTTATTAATTGTCTTAATATCACCTTCTAATGAATTAATATCATTATTCAGAATGGTGACTTTGCCTTTTAGTTTAGAAAATTCGTCTTTAAAATCATTGAGATCGTTTAAAATCTTTTTCCGTGCTCTTAATGATTTATCATCTTGATCATCAATTGTTTGACCAATTATTTTCATTTGTTTATTAAAACCATCAAGCGTATGACCAATTGATTTCATTTGTTGATCAAAATCATCTGACATTTCTCCAATCCCAGATTTGAGTTCTTCAGTTTGTACACTTAAATTTGTTGCTAATTTTTGAATTGCATCCTGATTTGATTTTATGCCTTCTTCTATTGCTGCAAAACTGTTTTGGACTTGTTGAACCTCCTGAATCAAGTTTGCAAGAGATCCAGCCATAATATCAATTTGGTTTTGTTGATTTTGTTGACCATCCGTTATTTTCTGTATTTCTGTATTCATATTGGAAATGGTTCCAGAAATCAAATAGGACTGATCGACCGTCACATCCAATCTCTTTTTAGCTTTATCGAATTGTTTATGCAATGTTGAGACTGTATCGTCTATGCCGCCCATATTTTGCCTATTAAAAGCAATATCCACACGTTGATTTACTAAATCATCTTGGACATAGGCAATTTGCTTTTTTTGTTCCCGACCCTGGGAATGAAGTCGTAATAAATCAATTTCAAATTCATTCTGTAGTACTTCCAAGTTCTTGAATAATTCGTATAGATCGTCTAATACTAAATTCAAGGAGTCATTCCAATGGTTTACCTGGCCTGTCAATTGATTCACATGATTTTGGAAATAATCCATTCGGTCTGCCATAAAAGTTAAATCGCCCTTTTTAGCAAGGTCTTCTCTTCCTAAAATATCCTTTGAGAGGATTTTAATTGTTCCTTGCTCCGTTTTTAGGAAAATTCGTTGTTGATTCTCATTAACAACATTACCTTGAATAATTGAGCCATCTTTCAAAAAGAAAATGGATATATCTTGGGCTAACAATGGCACTGTAGCCAAAACGAAAAATTGTAAAAATATGAGTTTTTTTATCATCACAATAGGGTTCTAAAGTTGGGGAATCTAAACCGATGTAATGAATTGGGCAACGATGAAGAATATAAAAAAGCCCTAGGTTAAAAGGGCTTAATTTGCTAGATGTACCGAAGGGGGGACTCGAACCCCCACAGCCTTAAGGCCACATGCCCCTCAAGCATGCGTGTCTACCAATTCCACCACTTCGGCAATAAAAT
>CAZCHA010000038.1:8964-12601 GCA_964498175.1 uncultured bacterium | reverse complement strand
CCTAATTCGTATCCCCCAACCGACCGTGGTTCTTTCCGAACGATACCGGTTAAGACCACCGAGTCTTCTTGATTTAAATCTGGTTCCATTTCGAATGTATCATCGGTGGCTTCCCCTTTAACAACCACCCCCTGAAGTAATCCTGTACCATCTCTAAAAATAAGAAACCAAATTTTCCCAATATTCCTGGTGTTGTACACCCAGCCTTTTAATTGGACTTCTTGACCTTCATGCTCATAAAGCTGATTTATTGTAACTGTTTTCATTTTTTAATCGTATTCCTTTACCAAGTCGTCATTATATCGTTTAAAATATCTTCTGCAATTTTACGAACAGCAACCTTTGTTGCAAAAGCCCGCGGTTCACCAAATTCATCATCATCATCATTATCAATTTTACCGTCATTATCATTATCAATGCCATCAGATCCGATATCGCCACTCAGCCCATAAGCACCAAATCCAGAGTAGGTCCCCTCCAATAAGTTCTTATCCTGTGACACATCATACCATTCTAACTTAACATCTATTTTATAGCGAAATTCTGAAACAGATTCCTGTTTGCTGTACGTATACGGTCCTTCATTCACTTTTTTTACAGTACCTCGGAGAATGGAATGAGCTATATTTTCATCAGTAATGCTCAAAATACCAGCTTCAACAAATTCACCCAAAATCCCATCTGTTATATCTTCTGCTAATCCAAATTCAGCTGTCTCATTTTCCATAAGGGGGATGGCAATAGATTTAATATGGGGTGGAATGGAACCGGCCAATGAGTAAAAACCACATGAAATTAGAAAAAAGAAAGATGACAACAGGAAAAAATTTTTCATTCTATTTCTTGCGTTTGATCTTGGGTTCAAGGCCAAATTCTTCAATTTTCCTATATAATGTCCTTTCGCTCATACCAAGAGATCTTGCTGTTTTCCGACGGTTATTATTAAAATATCTTAATGAACGAGTGATAGCTTCTTCTTCCAGATTCTTAATAGAAATATCACCGATGGCATCATCTCGAATCATCCGTTGACCATCTTCAGTAATTTCCATAGATTTTTCTGGGAGAGATATACCATGCTCATTCTGTTCCACAACCGGGAATGGGTTATTTAATTCTGGTGAAGGAACTTGTCCACTTATCATCATTTTCTGAATCATTTCAGTATCTTGTTTCAACATAAACAATTGCCGAAGAATTAAATCTATTTCTGCTTTATCGGTAGATTGATTCACCAAAACTGGTAATGCTAAATTTTTAACTGGATCTAAAGGTAAAACATCCATCAATTCATCTTGCACCATTTCAGATGTTATTCTTTCCCCTCTTTTTAAGACTAGTATTCTTTCAACAAAATGCTTTAATTCACGAACGTTACCCGGCCATTCATATTGTTTTAATACACGAACCGCTTCCGGCATGAATCCCCTATATAAAATATCGTTCGATCGTGTAAATTCCAGTGCAAATCGTTCTACCAAGGGTCCAATATCTTCCACACGATTTCGAAGCGATGGAACATCCACAGTCACCGTTTTAAGACGGTAATAAAGATCCTGTCTGAAATCACCCTTTTTTACTAATTCAGCCAAATTTTTATTAGTAGCTGCTATTATCCGAACATCTGTATATCTGGTTTTGGCTTCTCCTACTCGCATGAATTCGCCAGTATCTAAGATTCTAAGCAATTTAACCTGTGTTTCAAGAGGAGTTTCACCAATCTCATCGAGAAAAATGGTCCCTTTATGGGCTTCTTCAAAATATCCTTTCCGATCTTCTCCTGCACCGGTGAATGAACCTTTTTTATGTCCAAATAATTCGGATTCAATAATTCCCTCTGGAATGGCACCGCAATTCACTATTATTATGGGCTCATTATTTCGTTTACTACTTTTATGAATGGCTTTTGCCACTACTTCTTTCCCCACACCAGATTCACCCGTAATGAGAGCAGAAATATCTACCGGCGCAACTTGAGCAATCATTTCCAAAACCTGGCGAATGCCTTCTGATGTTCCGATAATCCCAGATTGTTTTTGAAGTCTATCCATGTCAATCATGACATTATTCCTATTTTTATCATTTATAAACATCCCAAGCTGTACGAATCAGTGTATCCAAATCAGAATATTTCGCTGACCAATCAAGTACTTTGTTCGCCCTATTTGATACCGCAATTACTGTAGCGGGGTCACCTGCTCGCCTTCCAACAATATCAAAAGGAATCTCTTTCCCGGATACTTCTTTTGATTTGTTGATTACGTCCAAAACAGAATGCCCTTCCCCAGTTGCCAAATTCACTAATAGGTCCTTATCATTTTCTGAAATATAATTCAGTGCTTTCATATGGGCTATGGCTAAATCGGATACATGAATATAATCACGAACCCCTGTTCCATCATGGGTATCATAATTATCTCCAAAAACCTGCATTTTTTCTCGTATCCCAGCTGCTACTTCCATAGCTATGGGAATCAAATTTAGGGCATTTCTTTCCCTCCCTTTGATGCGTCCTTTAATATCATACCCGGCAGCATTGAAATAACGTAGTACTCCGAATCTGATCCCTTTTAACTGACTGAACCATTTCAGATTTTTTTCAACTTGCAATTTGGTCTCACCATAATAACTGATCGGTTCAGTAGGATGGTTTTCATCAATGGGAATATACACAGGATTTCCGTAAACGGATGATGTGGATGAAAATACAAATCTTTTTATTCCATGCCTGTCACAAGCATTCAATAGATTGATTGTACCGATTAAATTATTATGGGCGTATTTAGCAGGATCTGTCATGGACTCTCCTGCCGCTTTCCAAGCAGCTAAGTGGATAATGCCATCAAATTTAACAGATAACACTGAATCTAAATCAGAATCTGAATGCGTGCTCCCTTGCACAAATATCGATCTTGGATCAATATTTTCCTCCAATCCAAGGGACATATCATCTAAGATGGTAACATCATGTCCCTGATCAATTAATTCATAAACAACGTGAGACCCAACGTATCCGGCACCACCTGTGACTAATATTTTCATGATACAGTTATTCCTAAATCTTTCTCAAATTCATCAATTTCATCCCTAATCTTTGCAGCTTTTTCAAATTCTAGTTTTTCTGCTGATTCAAGCATGGCTTTTCGTAACTCTATTAAAATCATTTGTTTTTCTGCTTCCGGTAAATGATCCTTGTCATATCCCGGAACATAAACTTCATCTACATGCTTCATAGAATCTGCAACTGCAGTGGAGATCATAATCTCATCAACAGATTTATAAATTGTTTTTGGCATGATTGTGTGTTTTTTATTGAACTCTGACTGCACCTTTCTTCGATTCTTGGTTGTATCCACAAGATATTGCATGGCTTCAGTGATTTTATCTCCATACAGAATAACCAGCCCTTCTATATTTCGTGCTGCCCTCCCCGCAACTTGGAGTAATGAACTTTTTGACCGAAGGAATCCTTCCTTATCCGCATCCAATACCGCCACCAAACTCACTTCGGGCAAGTCCAATCCTTCACGAAGCAAATTGATGCCAACCAGTACATCAAACTCACCCATCCTTAGTTCCCGCAAAATTTGAACCCGTTCCAACGTAGCGATATCAGAATGAAGATAGCGAACCTGGA
>CAZCHA010000038.1:5035-8864 GCA_964498175.1 uncultured bacterium | reverse complement strand
AAAATTTGAACCCGTTCCAACGTAGCGATATCAGAATGAAGATAGCGAACCTGGACATTAAGTCCTGTCAAATATTCTGTTAAATCTTCCGCCATTCGTTTGGTGAGAGTTGTTACGAGCACGCGTTCTTTCCTCTTGGCTCGATAACGAATTTCTCCTACGAGGTCATCAATTTGACCACGAGTTTCCCGAATATCTACTTCTGGATCCAGCAACCCTGTGGGACGAATAATTTGTTCTACTACAACACCCTTGGTCAGTTCCAATTCTCTATGGGAAGGGGTTGCCGAGGTAAATATAATTTGTTTTTGTGCTTTAAAAAATTCATCATATTTAAGAGGACGATTATCAAGTGCACTAGGAAGACGAAATCCATGTTCCACCAATGTTTCTTTTCGTGCCCTGTCACCATTATACATTCCCTGAATTTGAGGAAGTGTCACATGGGATTCATCCAAAATTGTGAGCGAATTATCAGGGAAAAAGTCCTGTAAGGTATAGGGTGTCTCACCTGGTGCACGATCCGCAAAGAATCTGGAATAATTTTCGATTCCCGAACAATAACCAAGCTCAATCATCATTTCAATATCAAAATTGGTTCTCTGCTCCAATCGTTGAGCTTCCAATAGTTTATTGTTACTTCGAAAAAGGTCAAGCCTTTCCGTCAATTCCTGACGAATCTCACCAATCACTCTCAATGTGGTTTCTTTATCGGTTACAAAATGTTTTGCCGGAAAAATGACCGCTGTATGAATAGTTTCCTTGATTTCTCCTGTCAATGGATCAAATTTTGTTATAGAATCCACATCCGTTCCAAACATCTCAATCCGGATGCAAGCATCTTCATAGGCAGGAAAAACTTCTATTACATCACCTCGAACACGAACATTTCCCCGTTCTAAAACTTTATCATTTCTAGAATAATGAATATTAATTAAAAGGGAGAGAAACTTACGACGATCAAATTGTTCACCTGTGCTCACTTTAACACAGCCTTTATTATATTCTTCCGGTGACCCTATCCCATAAATGCAGGACACAGAACTGACCACAATCACATCTTCTCTAGCCATGAGTGAACTGGTAGTTTTGAGACGCAATTTGTCAATTTCCTCGTTCACGGACATATCTTTTTCAATGAATGTATCTGTGACTGGTAAATAAGCTTCCGGTTGGTAGTAATCGTAATAAGAAATAAAAAATTCTACCGCATTATTTGGAAAGAGTTGTTTGAATTCACCATATAATTGTGCCGCCAAAGTTTTGTTATGACTCATAATCAAGGTGGGTTTTTGCACCGCTTGAATCACATTAGCCATAGTAAATGTTTTCCCGGAACCGGTCACACCTAATAAGGTCTGGTATTCCTCACCATGATTTATGCCCTTCACCAATACATCAATGGCTTGAGGTTGATCCCCCTGTGGCGTAAAATCTGAATTAATTCTGAACTCTGCCATAATGTCTAATTTACGGACTATTTCTGACGAGGGTCAATGGCAGACTTTATAAAGATTAATATCTATATAGTAGATTTAAGATTAGGATGGCTAATAATAATTTGTGAGATATACCTAGTAAATAGAATATGAATAATTAATTGATTGAAGTGGAATTGGTTGGTAAATAAAATGTTATCAAAAAACCACATACATTTATATTAACCTAAAATTTATCTAACTTTGTATATAATACAATTAATGATTCTATCCTATTAGGCTAATCCGAAGAAGGGACAGAATTAAATAACACTAATTACCCATAATTATGTCAGATAAGAGCACTAAATCACTTACAGTTAGTGCATTATCAAAGTCTACATCCGCCGCACAAAATTCATCTGGCGTGGGTGAATCCCATTCAATTATAAACTGCATTGTTTTAATGATATCCATTACATTGATTATTCCATCCATGTTTGGGTCAGCTATTGGGCATTCCCCGCCTTCTAATTCCACCAATATTGAAACAGGTACACTTATTGAATCATTTTCCACCAATCGAGTGATCATAGTATATTCGTAAGAATTTCCAAGTAATACTAAGCTATCATCGTATGAGGAATTAATAAACGACAATGATTCTAATAAATTCCCATCCCTGTATAAATCATTCTCAAAGTTAGGAATTGGATCCCCTCCAAAAAGTGTTTCTGGATTTTCCCAATCTAAATGGATCATCATTCCATCAGATCCATCTCCAATAAAATTGATAACAGGATTCGGATCTAAAGAATCGGATGCCATAAATTCAGAAACCATTATAGCTGTATTGTATAGATTAAGTCGACCGCCGGATACAGTAATATTTTCTAAAGCGTTAATTTGATCAGTTCCATCCAAAATCATATTTTTTAAAATAAGTGTACCTTCACCTGGATTTTCTTTATGAAATTCACTAAAACCGGATGTCATGATTGCATGAAAAAAACCGATGGCACCAGCAACATGTGGTGTGGCCATACTCGTTCCTGAGAGACTGGACGTAGATCCATTACTATACGTTGATAATATACTGCTACCCGGTGCACCTAAATCAATAGATTCTAAACCATATCCAGCAGATGCTTTCTGGTCATTTCGATTTGTATTAGTAACTGTAATAAGAAAATCACTTGTACATCCTGTAGGCACATCCCCAATGCTATCTATATTTTGATTTGAATTAATTGTTGCTGCAGCACTCAGGATGCCTGCTTCTCCCATAGCAGTATATGCTTCATCCCATAAAGGGTAGCTTCCTGTTGTACAATCAGCAAAATCAATTCCAAAACTGGAGTTTGTTGAGACAACAAATGCACCTTCTGCTCCATTTGTTTCATTATATAAAACCCGTTGATCCAAAACATAGCCATAAGCTTCTAAGACTATAGATGTTGTTCCAGTGGATCCTTCGATGATCATTAATTTTACATTCCAATTCACACCAGCCACCATACTACCGTTGTTTCCTTCTGCACCTACAATCCCTGCCACATGGGTTCCATGACCATCTGATGAAACATTTCCGTTAGAGTTAAAAGCATTCCATCCATTCACATCATCCACATAGCCATCATTGTCATCATCAATATTGTTCCCAGGTATTTCATCAGTATTCACCCAAAGGTTGTCATCTAAATCTGTGTGAGATAGCAAGCAACCGCCATCAACAATAGCAACTACGATATCATCCCCTAATGCATTAACCCCACCAGTTGTTAAACTCCATGCTTCCGGCGCATCAATATCTGCATCTTCCAATCCGCCAGATTGTCCTGTATTATGCATGCCCCATTGGGAATTAAAACTAGGATCATCTGGAAAGGTTTGGCGCTGTGTAATATAATGATCAAACTGGACATTTTGGATCCATGGGTTTTCAGAGATTTCCTTCAACGCTCTTTCTATTGTTAAAGACCGGTCCACAACTTTGACTAAATAAATATTAGCACGTTTCATTAGTGGCTTTACAATTTGATATTGAGATATATCCAATCCGATTTTCAATTCATCCATCGTAACGCCGGTTTTACTCTGAACTAAAATATTTCCAGGTGCATATTTTTGTGCAATCAATCCAGTGGTTAAAATAGTTATAATGATAAATCTTTTCATCAAGTGCTTTTTAAGGTGATTCTTTTATAATTAGTACGGGAAATTGTCAAAATTTGCTCATGATTTATTTTAGGATTTTAAAAATTCTGAAGCAACTTTTTGTATTTCTTCACACACTTTAACAGGAATTCCTGTTTCTCCGTTTATGATTCCCGGTGTGAGTTTGGCAATAGATTCTAAATTATCAAATGTTAGAAGTAATTTTTCAAGCCGTTTATTACCCATTCCGGAAA
>CAZCHA010000038.1:2436-4935 GCA_964498175.1 uncultured bacterium | reverse complement strand
GTTAGAAGTAATTTTTCAAGCCGTTTATTACCCATTCCGGAAATTTCTGAAAAAACAGATAATAACATATCTCTATTTCGTTTCTGTCGCTGATAGGTAATGGCAAATCGATGAGCTTCATCCCGAATGCGGCGGAGTAAAATTAGACCTGGACTTTGTTTGTGTATAGATTGAGCTTCCGGATTTCCTGGTACAAATACTTCCTCCAGCCTTTTAGCCAATCCAATGGTCGGAATGTAATCTAGCCCTAACTCTCTTAAGGCAGATACCGCCATACTAAGTTGCCCTTTCCCCCCATCTATTAAAATAAGATCCGGGTATGGTTTTTCTTCTTTTTTTAATCGTTTATATCGACGATAAACCACTTCTCTGATAGCAGCAAAGTCATCGATTCCTGATACTGTTTTTACATTGAATTTTCTGTATTCAGTTTTTCTCGGTTTTGCATCTAAAAAGTAAACCATCGAAGCCACCGTATTAGTACCACCAAGATGTGAAATGTCAAATGCTTCAATACGTTTGGGTGGAACATCCATATTCAAATCATCCTGAAGTTTTGAAAGCATTTTTGGAATTTGTTCTTTCATCTTTTTCCGTTTTATGATCCATTCACCCAAGAGCAATAGTGCATTTTGTTGAGTGATTCGTAGCTCCTTTGCCTTCTCCCCTTTTTTTGGATATAAGAAATGAATTGCACCTTTACGTTTTTCTTTCAACCAAATAATCAAATCTTTTTCATTTTCAGGATTCAATTGAAGTGAAATTTCTTTTGGAATAAAATCACTATCCATATAAAAACGTGAAATAACTGTCTTAAGTGTTGCGTCGTCATTTTCATCTAACCCCTGGAGAGAAAGTTTTTCTCGACTGAAAATTCTTCCATTACGAATTCGAATAATTACAGCAATGCCCAAATTATCTTCTCGCGCCAATGCGATCACATCCCTTTCTTCAAAATCAGTTGCAACGTGGCTTTGTCTTTCTTTGAAGGAACGAATAGCATCTAATTGGTCTCTGTACATTGCTGCCTCTTCATATTGTTGGCTTATGGAAGCTTGATTCATAAGTTCGGCTATATGGGATTCGGTCTTTTTGGTTTTTCCTTTCATGAAATCTTCAATACGATCTATCATTCCCTGGTAATCATCTTGAGAAACAAGCCCTTCACAGGGACCTTCACATTTTTTAATATGATAGTCTAAACAAATAGATACCTTTTTGTCTTTAACCACTTGTTCATCCAAGTAAAAACTGCAACTTCGTATTGGGAAAACTTTATGGAGAGCCTTAAGTGTCATCCGTAGGCGCCCCACGTCCGTAAATGGGCCATAATATTTGGATCCATCTTTAACTATTTTTCTCGTCAATAACACCTGCGGATAAGGCTCGTTTGTAATGCGAATAAAGGGATACGTTTTGTCATCTTTTAAATCAATATTATATTTGGGGCGATGCGTTTTTATAAGATTTGCTTCTGTCATTAATGCTTCAACTTCATTCCTAACCACAATCCATTCAAGATCAGCAATAATTCTCACTAATGATATTGTTTTTGCGCGTTGGTGTTTTTTACTTTGGAAATAAGACCTTATACGATTTCGAAGATTTTTGGCCTTGCCAATATAAATAATATTTTTTTCAGAATTAAAAAACTGGTACACCCCGGGATAGGTTGGAATTTGCTTCAGTTTCTCCTGCACTATTTCATTCATGACTATATGAAATTACACAATTTAGTTAAAGAAATTTTTCTCAGATTTAATGTAAGATTCCGATTATCCAAATTCAATAATTTTTTTAAAACAATCGATATTATTATATATCTTCTAGATATTTCAATTAAAACCCATTTTTCAACAGTTCTAATCAATGAAATATTTTATTTGGTTTATATTAGATAGGATGGTTATTCTTCATTGTTTAGATTTTCATTGATATATGGTAATCCAACCAATAATTAACAATAATTAACAATAATCTGCCAAAAACTATGTATAAAAACGTATTTGTCGTGTTGCTATCTATTTGTGTTATACTCACGGCACAAAGTAATAGTAGCTCTAAAGAACGGAGAGTCTACCGTACCCAAACCGGTGCTGTTATTAAGGCTCCAAGCCCGTTATTTAAGAAAGGCGAAAAAAAACCAAAGGAAACCTATAATGAGAAAACTCAGGCTCAGGTTCAGTTAGAGCGAGCTCAGATTCAGATAGAACAACTGGAATCTCAATATAATACTCGGTTAGAAAATCTTTCATCGCAAATAGATCTCCTCCTTGAAGAGCAATCCAAAAAACGCCCGACTGATACTATTTTTGTTTATACCACCATTTATGATACAACAACATCTCTAGACACAACATATATCTATACCAACGCAACTACAACCGTATATGATACAATAATTATTGTTGATAGCCTTCATATCAATCACTATGATACAACCACCATTGCTCATACAAACTATGACACTATGGTTGTGTTAGATACAAGCTATTTTTA
>CAZCHA010000038.1:0-2336 GCA_964498175.1 uncultured bacterium | reverse complement strand
CCATTGCTCATACAAACTATGACACTATGGTTGTGTTAGATACAAGCTATTTTTACACCTATGACACAACAGTTGTCAGGGACACTCTTTGGGCATTTGCATATGATACTACCATTTTTTATGATACAAGTTGGGTCTTTGCTTACGACACAACGGTAATTAGAGATTCACTATGGTTATATGCCTTTGATTCCACTGTCGTTTATGATACGCTAGTCATTACAAATAATGATACTGTATCTATTCACACATATTCCAGTAATTTTCCTACAAATTTCAATCCAAGCATGGTTGACCAAAAAATGTCAGCTTTTCCAAAATATAAAACACTTGGAGATGCACTCCGTGCTAGAGATTCGGGTGATAAATCCGCACAAGGATGGATTAACCAAGCTCTAAATGCAGCTGGTGGTGATTGGAAACGTGCTGAAAAGGAATATATAAAACTTCAAGAGATTTATTCAACTGCACTAGTTCAAGCTATCACCAAACAATCAACAGGTTCGAATTATACCGGGCCAGATATGAAATATAAAACCATACTCTTTGATACATTAAAAGTTTTAACCTTTGATACAACTCTTGTCCAAGATACCATAAGAAACCTTGTAAAACAAACTTACTTGAAATACGACACCACTGTTGTTAACAAATCCAAAGATGTCATTAAGTACGTGACACCTCCGGGGCATGAACTTATTCTAAAATATTATTCCAATGGAAATGTGAAAGAACGTGGTTTAATGAAAGGGTCTAAACGAAATGGTGATTGGATTTTTTATGATAATAAAGGAAAAGAAATTCGTAGAACTAGCTATGCTGATGGAAAGATCAAAAAAGATAAAGACCTTAACGAAGGGAATAAGAATAAGAAAAAGAAAAAGAAAAAGAAATTTTGGTATCCTAGAAAGAATAATTAACTCCTATATATATTTACTATAATTTGGCTGAAAAATTAGCTAATCTGGTTTTTCAGCTAATTCTACCAATACACCACCTGTTGATCTAGGGTGAATAAATACTACTTTTAATCCTTCTGCACCTATGGAATAATTGTCTGTCAAAACGTGTATATCATTTTCTTTAAGTTCTTTTATTGCGTTTTTTATATTTTTTACTTCAAAACATACATGATGAATTCCAGGCCCATGTTTTTCTATGAATTTTGCAATGACAGAATCAGAGTTTGTTGGCTCCAGAAGTTCAATTTTACCTTTTCCAGTATCATAAATATCCGTAGTAATACCTTGGTCATCAATCACTTCGGTTGATATTTGATCGATATTCAAAATATGCTTCCAAAATGGTGCATCATTTGCCAAGTTTTTTACAGCAATACCAAGATGTTCTATTCCAAGTATTTTCATAACTTATTTCAATACAGATTTTGCATGGATTACGATAGATTATTTATAATAAATTTTCTGCACCAGAATTTAAACTGATTCCTAACCCATTACTATTTGGTAAAACTAACTTTCCATCTATTACTTTTACACCGATGTATGGATCATTATTAATCAACAAATTTCCGTCCAAATCTACCTTATCAACTTCTCCAGCCAAATGGGCGGCGGCGGTTATGCCTACCGATGATTCTACCATACATCCCAACATAATCTTTAAATCATAAAACCGCGCCAAGTTGATCATGCGCGTTCCCTCTTCTAAGGATCCGCATTTCATAAGTTTGATATTGATTCCATCAAAAGCATTGCTAATTCGTGGAATATCATCCGAATCTAGGCTGTTTTCGTCCGCATAGATATCAAGAGGTGATTTATCCTTTAAAATAGCCGTATGATCCAATTGGTCCGCTGGAAACGGTTGTTCCACAAATTCTACATTCTGTTCTGCTAACCAATTTGTAAAATCTAAGGCAGTCTCCGGCTCCCAACCCTCATTGGCATCAATACGGATAACTTTATCAGTGTGCCGTCGTATCTCCGTAATAATCTCCTTATCCATTGTAGGTGTTCCCAGTTTTACCTTTAAAATATGATACGGATCAGCTTCATCAATTTTTTGTCCTATCTCATCTAATTCTCCAATCGCGATTGTAAAACTGGTGATGGGCATTTCATCCATTTTCATGTTAAGTAAATCAGATACCGGTTTTCCACACTTTTGTCCCCACCAATCCCAAAGAGCCATGCTGAAAGCAGATTCTAACGCTTTGACTTCTTTTAATTGAGGTAATATAAAATTCCAAATTTCATCTCGATTAGAACAATCTACAGGTAGTTTGATCTTTTGCTTTAATATAGAAAGAATTCGCTCTGTTGATTCGTTATATCGTAAAGATGGAGCAGCTTCTCCTCTTCCAATAATTTCCC
>CAZCHA010000037.1:0-13018 GCA_964498175.1 uncultured bacterium | reverse complement strand
ATTGGAAGGGTGAATTTGATGAATTAAGTGATATCTGTGATATTATTTATATCGACCGTACTAAAGGTATTTCTACAAGTAACCTGAAAGATAACTTAGCAAGTGGGAATTAGAATGGAATTAACATCACACGAACAAAAAATTCTGGATATTGTCAATAATCACCCCGAGATCCTAGAAAAGCCAGAAAAAAGAACACAAATTGCCGAACTTTATGGGCTTTCCGAAAAAACCTTAAGAAATAGGATTGCAGAATTAAAGAAATATGGTTTGATCAAACCCAATAACAAATTTTTTAAATCTAATAGAGATATTGATATTGTTCAAATTTTCCAATTAATCTGGCAAAATAGAACAACAATTATTACCTATTCTTTCGCATTGAGTGTTTTAGCAATCATTTTCCTTTTCATTAAAACTCCAATGTTTACCTCAACCATAACCATGTACCCAGCGGGAGATTTGTCTCAATCAAAAGCGGTTATGGGAACAAATTTATCAACAATTGCTGAGTCTTTTGGATTAGCAGGGTTATCACCTACTCCTAATTATAATATCCCTGATATTGTGAATAGTTCTAGAATCAAAAAAGAAATTATTCTTCATCAATGGGAATCTCGGGTAAAAAATTCCAAACAATCACTTATTTCTTATTGGGAGATAGATAAAAATACTTTCAGCATTTTAGGATTGATACGATCTATTTTTCCTGATGGGAATATAATTTCATCTAATAATGACAAATATCTTGATATTGCTATAAGAGAGTTAGAGGATCGAATTACCGTTTCTGAATCTGGATCTGGACTTATTACTGTTGATGTTGATATGGAAGAACCTTATTTAGCATCTGATATTGCGAATTTTGTTGCCGATTTTGTAATTGAGTTTGTTTCAAAAGTACAAAAGACAAATGCTTACAAAAATAGAACTTTTATTGAAGAACAATTGTCTGCAGCATCAATTAAACTAAAAGAATCAGAAAAAATATTAGTTCAATTCAAAAATCAACATCCCATTAATTTAGATACTCCTGATCTTGCCATGTCACGAATGGGATTAATACGAAATATCGAAGAAAATCAAACTGTTTATCTCACCTTCCGACAACAATATGAAATTGCACGTATCGATGAACAAAAAGAAGAAATTCTGATCAATATTTTGGATGTAGCTGTCCCAGCAGTGAAAGTCTCAAAACCAAAAAAGATTTTTATTCTCCTCTTAGCAGGATTCCTAGGGGTTGGTATATCTATACCTATAATTCTTTATAGGGAATACCCGTCCATTTGAATACAACAACTTCGGAACAACTATATGGATTTAGACGACCAGAATTGAATTATATTCTTGGAGTTGGGGGCACAATGGTATTCATAATAGCTGGTAAAGGATTTAGCTATTTATTCCAGTTGACATTGACATACAAATTTGGTGCAGCCATTGCTGGAATATTTACACTTTGGTTCACATGTATTAATATTTTGTCCTTTATTTCACGATGGGGGTTAGACGTTTTATCTGTTCAGCTTATCCCAAAGTATAAATACTCTCCAGCTAAACAATGGTTTACAATAAAGTCTGTTGTATCTATTGCCATAAAGACATCAGTCATTTCTTCTGTGATTTGGTTGATAGTTCATTCATGGATTGCAGAAAATGTTTTTCACAATTCTTCATTAGTTACGCCGTTTTTTTATTGTGTATTCATTTTATTTTCATTTAACATTTTATATTTATCTGGTGGAATACTTCGGGGATTTAAACAATTTTATTCCTTTGCATTTATCCAGCATTTTTTTCTCCATTTTATTGCATTTATTATTCTATACTTCGGTGAAAGTATATTAAACCTAGAAACATTCTCCCACTTTGGTATATTTTCATTTGCAGGAGGTATTTCAATAAGCGCTCTTGCGGGAGTTTTTCTAGTATATAAATGTTATCCTAAGGGCATTTTACCTAAGAAAACAAATGATAAAATCTTAAGGGCAGGGACACCTTTTGCATTCTCAAATTTGTCCTATTTTTTAATAAGCTGGATGGATGCACTCCTGATTGGATTATTCTTGGATAATGAATCAGTGGGTATTTTTAATCTAATTTTAAGAATTGCCATGATTATAAGCCTTCCTGTGCTGGGTATTAATAGTGTGTCTGGACCACGTATTTCTGATGCTTTTTTTTCCAAATCTATTAGCAAATTGAAAAATAGCTTACTTTTTACTGTGAGGGTTGGATTCTCTACAGCCATTCCATTAGTATTAATAATTTTATTTTTTAGAACTAACGTTTTGGCACTTTTCGGTACAGAATTTGAATCAGCGGTTATTCCCTTGACTATTCTTGCAGTTTCCCAGTTTTTCCATGCAGTGACTGGTTCAGCAGGCCTGGCACTTCAAATGATGAATCGCGCTCGTGATTTACAAAATATTTTAATTGTTGCAGTTTTATTAAAACTAGTACTTGGGGCATTTCTGATTCCGAAATATGGAATAACTGGTGCTACTATTAATGTAATGTTTGTAACACTTTTTTGGAAAATAACAACTTGGGTAATGCTTATTAAAAGATATAATGCTTTTAAAACTTCAATAACGGTGTAATGAATGTCTAAATATCATTGGCCAAATTTTTTAATTGTTGGTGCTGCAAAAGCAGGGACAACTGCTCTTTATCACCAATTGAAAAAACATCCTGACATTTACATGAGTCCTCAAAAAGAAATGAATTTTTTTGCTTTAAAGGATAAAATACTCGATTTTAAGGGCCCTGGAGATATGGAAGGTATTCATCGTACTTCAATTACAAAACAAAATGATTATCAGGCATTTTTTGCAAATCTAAAGGGATTTAAAGCAATGGGTGAGGTATCTCCACTTTATCTTTATTCCCCTATTGCACCGAAAACAATTCATACTCTAATTCCTGATACCAAAATAATTATCGTATTAAGAAATCCAGTTTATCGCGCATTTTCGGCTTTCTCCCACTTACGAAGAGATCATCGTGAAATAATTGAAGATTTTGAAATAGCATTTTCTAAGAATGATGAAAGGAAAAATTCAAATTGGGCTGAAATTTGGCACTACAAATCAATGGGGCTTTACTTTGAGCAAGTTCAACGATACATTGATTATTTTCCACGAAATCAAATTCTATTTATTATATACGAAGATTATTTAAAAAACCCTAAATCAACTTTGCAGTATATTTGCAATTTCCTTTCAATAGATAACACTTTTCAATTCGAAACTGAATCAAAGTATAATAAATCAGGTACGCCAAAATTTCAGTTTATACATCAAATCTTAATTCGACCAAATCTAATTAAAAAGATATTAAAATACATTATACCAAAAGTAATAAGGACAAAAATCAGAGAATCAATCATTAATATTAACCTTAAAAAAAATCGATCTATTACTGAAAATCAATTTTATACTATTTACCCTTTCTTCAAGGATGATATTGAAAGGCTGGAAAAACTATTGGGTTTAAATCTTTCCCATTGGAAACAATATGAATAACATTTCTCCTACATTATCAAATTTTTGGAACAAAAAATATGCAGTAAATTGTTTCCCTCCAACCTGGTATATTTTTCAAAGACTAGGATCAATCATTGCATTTATTGGATATAAGATTGGTATATCTCCTAATGGAGTAACCGCAATTGGTGGGCTCATTGGCTTTTTTACTATTTGGAAATTTGGAACTCTCCCTACTGATATTATCTCATCTATTCAATTAACACTCATGTTTGGAATTGTGTATTCATTCGATTGTGCTGATGGACAACTTGCCAGAGCCACAGGGAAATCTACGCCTATTGGGAAATGGTTTGATTTAGCCGTGGATTTGTTTTTAATTGTGTTACTTCCACTAGGAGTTGCATCATTATTACCGGGTTCATTTTCAGAGATAGATACAAATTTGATGGTATCATGTTTGATTTTTGGAAGAGCACTGGTTCTATTGACATCATCCCTCAAACGATCTGGAGGCGAAGATCACCATCCAAGTTCCTCTTATTTCAAAAAAATTATTCAATCAATCCTCGATACACCCGTTTTTTATATATGGATATGCTGGGCAAGACTCAATCCTGAATGGTTGGTCTTGAGCGCTTTATTCTTTGGTGTGTTGTACATTTTAGAAAGCATTTATTTTTCAAGAACCTTTTTTAAATGATGAACATTAAAAACACACTTTCACGATTAAAACTGTTACGAGGATTATTACTCTTATCACTCTTTGGTATGCCCGGTATCCTTCATTTTGACAAAACGGGTGTTACCCACCAATTTGGGTTATTTAATCTTCAATCTTTTTCAAGAATAGCAATTTATTCGTCTATTGGCATGATTGTATTCCTTTTTTTTATTGGGATAGAGAAACTGAGGGTTAATCGTGATACAATTTCTAATTTTAAACTTCCGTTTATTTATTACTCTTTAGCAATTCTCATTTCTGTGCCCATGCTAAAAGGAACCGATTTTATTTTATCCGGATATTTTATTTTCGAATGGACTGTATTTTTCATTTTATTTTATCTTTATCTTAATGAACAAAATATATATTCCTTATCAATGGCAATCCAGGATATAATTTTATTGATATGGCTAAAAATCATTACCCTTTTAATTATACTACCGATATTCCCTTCTATTGGAATTTTCTTTGAGCAGAATTTAGGCATTATACGCCTTGGCGGATATTTTGTGGGTCCTAATGTATTAGGTACCCTCGTGGCCCTTTTGGCTTCTTATTATTACTTTTATTACAGGGGCCCTAATTATAAAAAATATGGTATTTTCATTTTTGCAGTATTAATCTTATTTGCAACAAATTCTCGGGGTGCCCTTCTAAGTTTTATTCTAGCTTTTTCTTTTTCTCTCATTGGATCAAAAAAAGGTTTAAACCATTTAATCCTTTTTTACTTTGGTGGAATCGTTGCAGCCATAATGGTAACCTATATTGATTATCTAATGCGTGGATTAGATATGAGTAACCTAATAACCTTATCTGAACGAGTACCACTATGGGGGAAATATGCATTTGAATTTCCGAATAGTCCTTTCATTGGTTTCGGATTTATTGCTGGTGTAAAAAATCTTGGAATAATAATTCCAAAAATCCATTGGGTAGCTCCCCATGCACATAATGACCTTATTCAATCAATTATGTCGGGTGGAATCGTTATGGGAGTTTTAACATTTGGTGTCTATGTGTCATTATACAGGAAATGCTATAAATCTCCTCTCACCGGGAATTCACAATTGTTGATGAAAAACTGGTTCATTATACTAATCGGTTATGCTATGCTGACTCCTATTATAAATTGGAAATTATTTGCTATTTCTGGAATATTTTGGATTTTATTTATTACTCTAAGAATTGAGAATAATAATGCGGATCTTGTTCGTCCATAATTATTATCAGCATACAGGCGGTGAAGATCAGGTCTTTTTAGCAGAAAAGAATCTCATGAATGGACGCGGACACGAAGTGCATTCTTACACTGTTAATAATGATAATGTCCATTCTATTTGGACAAAAATAAATACAGCGATCAATCTTTCATATTCATCAAATAGTAAGAATATATTTTCAATAGAATTAAAAAAGGTTAAACCTGATATTGTACATTGCCATAATTTTTTTCCACTTTTAACTCCTTCCATTTTTGATGCTTGTCGAGAAAATGGTATTCCCGTGGTATTGACACTTCATAATTACCGTTTAATCTGTCCGAGTGTATATTTAAGCAAGAATAATGAACCTTGGGAATTATCAATCAAAAAAAATCCATATTGGACTGTACCTCATAAAGTTTATCGAAATTCATTTATTGGTACTGCTGCAATTGCTCGAATGATTAATTTTCACAAAAAAAAGAAAACATGGTTAACAAAACTGGATAGAATTATAACTTTAACTGATTTTGCCAAAAATAAATTTATTGAATCAGGATTTTCTCCAGACAATATGGTTGTAAAACCAAATTTTATTCCAGACCCAATAAAAAATATAAATAACAGGGAACAATTTGCTTTATTTATCGGCCGTTTATCCCCTGAGAAAGGAATAAAATTCCTGTTGAATTCATGGAAAGAAATAAATTTTCCTTTAAAGATTGTTGGGGATGGACCTATGAAAGAAAATCTCATTTTGAATGAAAAAAATATAGAGTTTATAGGGAAAATTCCGAATGAGTCTGTCAAAAGTCTTCTTCAACAAGCTCGGTTTTTAGTTTTCCCATCTCAATGGTATGAAGGATTTCCGATGGTTTTAGTCGAGGCATTGGCGTGTGGGACTCCTGTAATCGTTACAAATATTGGTTCAATGCAAGAAATTATTTCTGATGAGATAACTGGTCTACATTTTGCATTAGGAGACAAAGAACAGTTTGTTGAAAAGGTAAATAAATTAATAATGGATAAAGCATTTTGTGAATTATTGGGGAAAAATGGTCGACAAACCTATTTAGAGAAATATACTCCGGATGTGAATTATCAACAATTAAGTTCAATTTATCAAGATGTCATTTCAAATTATAGTCAAACAATCTACCCCTAAAATGAATAAAATGATTATAAAACCAATATCTATTATTATATTGAAATAGTATGAATACATACAACAAATGTCAATTGTTTGGTGTGAATTATTCTATCGTAGACTACGAACTTGCTTCCGATATAATAATTAAAAATGCTATAGAAAAAAATAGTTTTGGTGTATCAGCACTCGCAACCCACGGTTTAATTACCAGTGTGGATAATCATAAACTGAGAGAACAATTAAAATTAATTGATTTAATTGTGCCAGATGGCCAACCTATTCGATGGGCATTAAACAGTTTATATGATGCAAATCTTGAAGATAGAGTGTATGGACCTACCTTGACGCTCCATGTATTAGAAAAAGCAGCTAAACTTAATCTTAACGTTTATCTTTATGGAAGTACTAAGGATACTTTGGATCGATTTGTAAATTTTATTAATAAGAATTATCGAGGAATTAATATTTCTGGGATTCATGTAGATCGTTTTCGGGACGCATTAATAGATGAGGATATGTATGACATCAACAAGATCAATGATTCAGGAGCACATATTGTTTTAGTGGGTCGAGGATGTCCACGACAAGAAGAATGGGTGTCAAATCATATAGGGAAAATTAATAGTGTTATGATGGCTGTTGGGGCAGCTTTTGATTTTCATGCTGGAACTGTTATGCAAGCACCACCATGGATGCAAAATTATGGATTAGAATGGTTATTCAGACTAATTCAAGAACCAAAACGATTATGGAAAAGGTATCTTTATACAAATACATTTTTTATTTATCTTTTTATCAAACAAAAAATTTTTTACAATAATATTAAGGGACATTCATGAAAAAAATTATAGTCAGTGGTTCAAATGGATTAATTGGCGGTGAAGTTGTTAGCTATTTTTCTGGGAAAGGAATGGAAATCCATGGTCTTGATAATAATATGAGAGCTAACTTTTTTGGGCCGGCAGGAGATACAACATGGAACCAAAATAGATTACAAAAAATGTATAGCAATTATTCACCTAATAATATTGATGTAAGAGACCGTGATACTGTTATTGACTTTTTTGAAAAGTTACGTCCAGATGCAGTTATTCACACAGCAGCTCAACCTAGTCATGATCTGGCAGCTTCCCGTCCTTTTGATGATTTTGATGTAAATTGTGTTGGCACAATGAATCTTTTAGAAGCGACTAGGAGATGTTCGACTACCATACCATTTGTTCACATGTCCACAAACAAGGTTTACGGAGATGCACCAAATAAATTAGCTTTAGTTGAGAAAGATAAAAGGTGGGATTATGCTGATGAAAGATACAATAATGGGATTAATGAGATTTTTACAATAGATCATTCTACCCATTCAATATTCGGCGCATCAAAAGTTGGTGCGGATATTATGGTTCAAGAATATGGAAAATATTTTGATATGCCTACATGTAGTTTGAGAGGAGGATGTTTGACCGGTCCCACCCACGGCGGTGTTGAATTACATGGTTTTCTCAGTTATTTAATTAAATGTAATCTTATAGAGAAAAAATATATCATATATGGTTATAAGGGTAAACAAGTGAGAGATAATATTCATTCTTATGATGTAGCAAATTTTATCCATGAATATTTAAAAAATCCAAAACCAGGCGAAGTTTATAATCTAGGTGGTGGAAGAAAAAATTCTATATCAATTTTAGAAGCATTTGAAATGATAGAAAATATTTCAGGTAAAAAAATGCAATTTGAATACAGGGATGAAAACAGAATAGGTGACCATATTTGTTATATTTCAGATCTAACTAAAATGAAATCTCATTATTCAAATTGGAAGATAACAAAAAAGTTACCTGAAATATTTCAAGAAATATACCAGGGTTGGACTAACCGATTGGAATAAATACTAATAAATTTTGAATGATATGGGATAAACTTAAATTTCTTAATAAACTGTAAACTAAATAATCGAGACAATACAAATTATGAAACAAAAAATATTAATTACCGGGGGAGCCGGATTTATCGGCTCTCATTTATGTGAAAGACTGTTAATTGATGGTAATGATGTCCTTTGTGTAGATAACTATTTCACAGGTACAAAATCTAATATTCTCCATTTGTTAGATAACCATCAATTTGAACTTATGCGTCACGATGTGACCTTTCCGCTTTATGTTGAAGTGGATCAGATTTACAATATGGCATGTCCTGCATCTCCGATCCATTATCAATATGATCCGGTGCAAACAACTAAAACAAGTGTTCATGGAGCCATCAATATGTTAGGGCTTGCCAAACGTGTTAACGCACGGATTTTCCAAGCATCTACAAGCGAAGTCTATGGGGATCCAACAGAGCATCCACAAACAGAATCTTATTGGGGTAATGTAAATACGATTGGTCCAAGAAGTTGTTATGATGAAGGGAAACGCTGTGCTGAAACCTTATTTTTTGATTACTTTCGTCAGCACAATTTGGATATTAAAGTTGGGAGAATTTTTAATACCTTTGGTCCAAGAATGCGCCCTGATGATGGTCGCGTAATTTCTAATTTTATTGTACAGGCATTAACTGAAAAAAACATTACCGTCTATGGTAAAGGAGATCAAACTAGATCTTTTTGTTATGTAGATGACCTAGTGGAAGGAATTCTACGACTTATGAAAACAAAAAAGGGTGTTACGGGTCCAATGAACCTTGGGAATCCCATTGAGTACACAATACTCGAGATAGCTGAAATTGTCATTGATCAGATCGGGTCTAAATCCAAAATTATTTTTAAGCCTCTACCAGAAGATGATCCTAAACAACGGCAACCTGATATTTCATTTGCAGAGTCAGAGCTTAATTGGAAGCCAAAGACTCAATTGAAAGAAGGATTAGATAAAACAATTCAATATTTCGATCAAACTCTATCTAATAATGTCAATTGTTGAACGTTGGACGTTCTGAGTTAAATTTCAAATACAAAATTAGCAAAAATGAGTAAAACCATAAAATCAAAAACAGTGAATTGGATCTTAACTATTCTTGCCGATAGTCTATCATTTTGGAGTGTATTTTTCTTTTGTATTATGTTATATAATACTGGCTTATTTGGCTTTGCAAGATCCGTTTTTGATGTAACCTTATTAGAAGTATTTTTGGCATATTTGTTATTCATTTATGTATTATATAACAATGGTGCCTACAGAAAGAAACGAGACTTTGCAGGAATACAACGTTTAAAAAGTGTTATAAAGGGTGTGCTACAGGCAGTCGTTATTTATATTGTATTAGCATATACTGTAAAGTACCAAATACCAAGAATTATATCTGTTACCTTCATTATTACAATCCCGATTGTAGTGATTTTTTCACGTATTTTAGTCCAATTAATTGAAGCTAAACTATTTCACCATTTGAATCAGGAAAATGCGTTGGTATATGGTGCCGGAACTGTTGGAAAAGCATTTGTATCTGCAGTTGAAAAACTATCAACCGCACCCTTAAATATTGTTGGATTTGTGGATGATAGGGTTCCCGCTGGCGAATTTTCCGGAAATCCAATACCTATTCTGGGCGGATTAGAAGATGTAGAATCCATTATACAAAAATATAAGATTGACCATATTATAATTGCAATCAAAGAGCCAAAAGAAAAAATAAATCGATCTTTAAAGGATATATCTAATCGCCACCATGTAGCGATGAGTTTTCATCCGACACAAAAACTTTTTGAAAATGATCCATATAAATTGAAGGATATTGCAGGACTCCCCCTTTTATCAACCACACAACAACAAATTGATTCAAAACCGTTTTATGATTTATTTAAACGAATGATAGATTTTTCAATCGCCTTTATTGGAATTTCTATTACATTTCCACTTTGGCTTTTTATTGGTTTAGTTATAAAGATTAATAGTAGTGGCCCTATTTTTTTTACTCAATCTCGTATTGGTTTGAATGGAAAACCTTTTAAGATTTTCAAATTTAGAACTATGAAAACTGATTCTAAAAGATATGCTCCTTGCCCTACAGATAAAAATGATATCCGAATAACATCATTTGGCCGTTGGTTACGTAAGTTGAGTCTAGATGAAATTCCACAATTAATAAATGTTTTAAAAGGTGAAATGAGTTTAGTAGGACCTCGCCCAGAGATGCCATTTATTGTCGATACTTACGAATCCTATGAGAAAAAAAGATTATCTGTTATGCCTGGAATTACCGGACTTTGGCAAGTAAGTCCAGCCAGGAATGCTGAAATCCATGACAATCCAGAATATGATCTACTCTATATTGAGCACCGAGACCTGAGTTTGGATATCCTTATTCTTATTCTGACAATTGTATTTGTTTTCCGATCCTTTACGCATTGAACCATCTTGTTTTATTAATGAAATATATCATACCACTCTTTATAGGGGGAAATCTTATTTTTTCGGCTCAAACTTCTCTTCAATTTTATCCACAAATATCATCTCAATATTTTTCATCTGGCTCTATTCTGCATTCAAAAAATTCAGGTGCTACATCCCTAACAAACTTTGGACTCGGTGCATCAAAACAATCTGGCGCCTTTACAATAAACGGTTTATTCCAATTTACTTCAGCAAATAATTTGGAATTAAAATCTACTTATTTAAATCCAGACCTAAATCTTGAACATCAAAGAGATTATTTTTCTAATGAAATGACTTGGTTTGAATCTTCCATGTTAGATATTCAGTATACCTTATATGATATAGTATTATTTTTTGGCAAGTTTAACAGACATTGGGGTGCCGGTAGATCAAATTTAATCCTTTCAAATAATGTTCCATCTTTTCCACAAGCAGGGTTTACTTGGCAAATGGCTAAAAATTTATCTCTGGAATATTTTTCAGGTTTGCTTGCCAGCCAAATTGAGGATACAACAAATTCAAATTATAATAATGACGCGGGACAAAGAAAAGTATACACCCAAAGATCCATTACAGGTCATCGCTTGATTTGGAAAATTACCCCAACTCTGTCTTTTACAGCAATGGAGACGGTCATTTTTGGCAATCGATCAATTGATTTCCATTATTTACTCCCATTCATTCCTTTTTGGTCCATGCAACGTTATGTGGGTGATACAGACAATATTCAGATGAGTGGTGAGATTATGTGGAGAAAAACTGAAAATTTCCAACTTTTTGGTGCATTATTTGTTGATGAGTGGCGGCCTGAGTGGACTTTCAAAAATAAAAACAGGAACTGGATTGGGTATCAAGTTGGGTTTATTGGCTCGAATATTGTAAAAGAAAATGACCAAATTCGATTAGAATATACCTGGACTGATCACCGGGTATATCGACATCGATTTAATATTAATGATTCCTATTCCTATGATTATTCACTTGGATTTTGGGCGGGTCCCCATGCAGAGGAATTATATCTTTCTTACAATATTGAATTTAATGGGGTAGATATTTTCTCATCTTTCTCTCATCTCAAGCGTGGGGAATTAACTGAGGAAATGCTTGTTAGACAATATGATAATATTTATTATAATCGGTTTTCGGGTAATACAGAATCAAGAAATGTTGCTTCGATAAAAGGAACCAAGAGTATCTTTAATAACAGGGTTTTTATCCGAGTGGGGTGTGACTGGATTGATTGGACTAATCCTGGATTTGATCCTTATAATCCTGAGTCCTTAGGAAAGGATATTTCTAAATTTTCCCTAAACATTGGAATAACAGCAAAAACCACATTTTCGTTAGATTAATCCAATAATCCTCTTAGATAATCTCCATAATCATTGGTATAGTTGTCTGCAAGTTTTTCAAGTTCATGCTGATCAATAAATCCTTGATTAAAAGCAATTTCTTCTAAACATGCCACTTTTAATCCCTGCCTATCCTCAATCGTTTTAATGAAGTTAGATGCATTATTCATAGCTTCCTGAGTACCTGTATCCAACCAAGCATACCCACGACCCATGAGTTCAACACGAAGACGACTTTGATTTAAATAGGCTTGATTAACTGAAGTAATCTCTAATTCCCCACGAGAAGACGGTTTTACATTTTTTGCTATTTCAACTACATCATTAGGATAATAGTACAATCCAACCACAGCATAATTTGATGCTGGGTTTTTGGGTTTTTCTTCGATACTCGTGGCTTGTCCTACATCATTGAAACCTACCACACCATATCTTTGAGGATCCTTTACACCATAACCAAATACAACTGCATTATCCTTTTCTTCTACTGTTAAAACACTCTTTACCAGCATGCTTACCAAGCCATGGCCAAAGAATATATTGTCACCTAGAATGAGTGTCACATGATCGCCTCCTATAAAATCTTCTCCCAAAATGAATGCTTGTGCTAATCCATCCGGTGATGATTGGATGGTATAAGTAAGATTGAGACCAATATGATGACCATCCCCAAATAATTGTTCGAACCTCGGAGTGTCTTCTGGTGTTGAAATGATCAAAATA
>CAZCHA010000036.1:0-13294 GCA_964498175.1 uncultured bacterium | reverse complement strand
TTGTGTCTCCACGTTTGATTTTTACGACCCCATCTTCCAATAAGGTAATCATCCCATTTTTTCGGGCCAATTCCCGGATCTCGTACCCAGGTGCACTTTCTAAAATAAGGTTTGAAATTTCACGGTCTACCAGCAACAATTCATAAATTCCAATTCGACCTATGTATCCGGTATTTCGACATGCAAGACATCCTTTACCCCTAAATCCTTCCAAGGGTTCATTTGGGTCCAGTCCTGCTAACTTCAATTCGCCTGCAGTTGAAGAATAGGGTACACGGCATTCCTTACAGATTCGACGTACCAGCCGTTGTGCTAATATACCTTTCACAGTGGAAGCAATAAGAAATGGCTCCACGCCCCAATTCAATAATCTAGTAAACCCGGAAGCAGCATCATTGGTGTGAATGGTACTGAATACCATGTGTCCGGTCAATGCTGCCCGAATGGCTAATTCCACCGTTTCCTCATCTCGAACCTCTCCTACCATGATGATATCCGGATCCTGTCGCAAAATTGACCGCAGGGCAGACGCAAATGAAACACCAGATTTTGTATTGACCTGGGCTTGGTTAATATTTTCCAGATCATATTCAATAGGATCTTCCACAGTAACAATATTTACGTCAGGACGTTCTAACTTATTCAGAGTGGAATAGAGAGTTGTTGTTTTACCACTACCAGTGGGGCCGGAAACCAGAATGATACCTTCACCACCAACCAGCATGTTACTAAATTTTTTCTCTGTATTTTTTTCAAACCCTAGATCTATTAATGAATGGAGTGCTTCCGAAATATTCAACAAACGGAGTACTGTTTTTTCTCCGTAAAGCGTTGGATAAGTGGAAATACGAAGATCTAATCGGCCATTGGAAGAATTGAATAAAATACGTCCATCCTGGGGTCGCCGTGTTTCAGCAATATCCATATTTGACATTATCTTGAGCCGGGATACAAGAGCAGTATGAATATCTCTGGGTAGGGCTTGGAAATCCTGCAAGCGACCATCAATTCTAAATCGTACCCGGATATCATTTTCCCGCGGCTCTACATGAATATCAGAACAACGGTACCGTTGGCTTTGGGTAATAATACTGTCCACCAGTTCAACTATTCTTGTTTCATCAAACAAATCAGAAATATCTGTCACTTCATCATCTGATGAAGTGACATCCACAAAACCGGAAATACCATAATAAAGATCAATAGCATTTTCAATCTCAGTTTCTGTAACAATCACAGGCTCTATTTTAAGACCGGTCTCATCCCGTGCAGCATTAATAGGTGAAGCATCCAGCGGATCGGATACAGCAATATTTAACGTATTGTTCAACCTGAATAAGGGGAGAAAATTTTTGGAGCGAATGGTCCGTTCTGGGATAAGACCCATAATGGTTTTATCTACATCATAGTGTCCCAAAGACAGATAAGGGATTTTTAATTGCTGACTGATATACTTATTCAATTCTCGTTCATCCAAGTATCCCAATTCTCTGAAAATAACACCAATATACACATCCTTTTCTTTTTGGATGGTCAACGCTTTCTGGAGTTGATCTTCATCAATCTTTCCAGCCTGAATGAGTAATTGTCCGAGTGAATGTTTTCCAGTAATTGCCATTAAAACATGGTGGAGAAATACCAGTCGAGGATGTAATTCCCGCCGGAGGGTGAGGTTGTTAAAATCGATAAAAGTGTGCCGCCGGCCAAATAGGGACCGAATGGAATTTTCTGGCTTTTGGAGATCATTTTGGATCCCAGCATGATAAATACGAAAATGGCAGAAATTGCAAAACTTAAATACAAGGCCAAGACTGAATACTCAACACCAAGATATCCTCCCAGAACCAGCCCGAGCTTAATATCTCCAAATCCGATACTCTCCTTTTTCAGGATAAATTGACCAATCAATCCAATAGCAAATAAAAATCCTGCAAAAACAAATGCTCCCGAAACCCCATCTTCCCAATCTATTGGGAGCCAGTCCATTGGCAGTCCTACAATTAACACTGCGAGCCCAAAGAGCACAAATCCATTTGGGATAATGAAATGATCTATATCAATGAAAGTGATGGCGATCAAAAGATATGTTAAAATAAGATACATAAAAAATTTTTCATTGATACCAAAAATAATAAAAAGCCAAACTGTCAAGCCAGCTGTGAGCCCTTCTACTAAAGCATAGCGGCTTGAGAAAGAGTCTCCACACTGACGGCATTTACCGCCCAAAATAAAATAACTCAAGATGGGAATATTATCAAAGGGTTTTATGGGTGTTTTACAAGAGTCGCAATGGGATGCAGGTTTGACCAAACTCATTTTTGCCGGCACTCGATAGATTACAACATTCAAAAAACTACCAAAGGCAGCACCTAGAATAATTAGGAAAAAGTAGGCCATAGGGTCTGGAATTGTGGTCATGCTATTTCAACCCCTTCAATTATTTCCAAAAGGTCACGAAATCGGAATGGTTTTCCCAATATTTGGTCTGCACCACTTGCTTTATATAAATCTTGAACCGAGTCCACATTAGTACTGGTGATGAGAATCAGTGGAGTGTTTTTAAACCGTTCATCAAATTTCAAAAGCCGAGCAACGCGAAAACCATTCATGCTAGGTAGAAGTGTCTCAGAAACGATCCAATCAGGTGATTCCTTACAGGCACGGGTATAACCTTCATACCCGTCTTTTGCAGTTATGACCAAAATGTCCTTTTTTTTAAACTTGTTGGATAAACTGCTCAAGATTGCATCATCATTCTCAATAATGAGTACAGATTTTTGTTTATTCTCTGACATATGTAAAAGATGGGGGAACGCCAGAGTTTCGCTAGCGATTCCCTTACCTCGAATTATTCAAACTTAAACATAAATTTTAAAAGTGTCACATATTATTACAATGTTGCACAAAAGGTGTGTTTCATAGTGTTACAGTCAGTCATAAATCTAAATAAAAAGTATAAATTAATTTTTTTTTACTTTTTGGATGGATCATTTATATTAATTTTAACTTCATGACTTCTGTTTTTTCAACCAATCCACCAAATTTTTCCATACAAGATATAGTAAAATATCTAATAATTAATTTTGACTTATCTGGAAAAGTAACAAACCTATATAGTGATCGGGATCAGAATTTTCTTATCCAATCTAAATCAAATCAAAAATTTATTTTAAAGATATCTAATCCGGCTGAGCAACCTGAAATCCTGGAATTACAAAATAAGGCGACCCTTTTTATTAGATCGAGAGAACCAAATCTGGGTATTCCTCTACAAATTGGTGAAATAAAAGAATTTAATAAGGATGGAAAAACTTACTTTATTCGCTTGGTCGAATACTTAGGTGGACAATTTTTAAAAGATTCATTAGTAGGTAATGCAGCCCATGAAAAGTTGGGAGAATTTCTAGGAAAATTGAGTCTATCATTGAATGGATTTTCTCACCCTGCTGCTGATCGGGAATTTGAATGGGATGTCCGAGCTACAGGATTAATAAAATCCAGGTTAAACTATTTAAAATCAAAATCTGATAAGAAAACAGTAACTCATTTTTTAAACGAATATGAAAATAATGTACTGCCTATAGCAATTGAGTTAAAGATGGCAGTAATCCATAATGATGGGAACGATCATAATATTCTGGTGGACGAAAATGGAAAAACCACAGGTATTATCGATTTTGGAGATATGGTTTATTCTTATCAGGCTGCAGAACCTGCTGTGTGCATGGCATACCTAGGTTTGGAAAAAGAAGATGCATTCATGCCAATGGCCCAATTTTTGAAGGGGTATCATTCGTGTTTTCCATTAAACAATTCAGAAATAAAATCCGTCATATATTTAGTCTGCATCCGGCTTTGTATTTCAGTTACCATGTCTGCGTGGCGTATGAAATTATTCCCTGAGAATAAGTATTTAGCAGTATCTCAAAAACCTGCCTGGGATTTGTTGCGAAAATTAGAAAAAGAGGATTTGGAAAAAATTGCAGATCGATTAACTGAATATGTATTTAATTGATGTTATTTTTTCCTAGATGAATCACGGATTATAAGTTTACCCTCGACTATATGAGTTTTATTTAAATTATCAATTGATTCATTATTTATTTTTTGAAGTAAAATTTGTGCAGCTTTTCTACCCATTTTGTACCCTTGTTGATCTACAGTAGTCATGGTTGGATTGATTATTTCAGAGCTAGGGTTATTACTAAATCCTGTTACACCTACTTTATCAGGTATTTTTATACCAACTTTATTTAGGTACTTGTAAACACCTATAGCAACAGGATCGTTTACACAACATATAGCATCAACCTTTGGAAATTTTCGTAATAGAGATTTTGCTCCTTCAAAGCCATCATTTTCATTTAAGTTGACATGCAAAATCATCCCATCAATTAATTCAAAATCATTATCAATGATTGCTCTTTTATAGCCATCCAAACGATTCATTGTAATATTTAAGTGGGATGGACCCGCTAGATACGCAATATTTTGATAACCAGAATCTATAAGGTGATTTACCATTTCATAAACTTTTTCAAAATCATCACTGACTATTTTGTGGACATCAAGGTCATCCAGCACACGGTCAAAAAGAACGAGAGGAATCCCTCTGGATATTATTTTGTTAAAATGCTCCCCACCCATTGTATCTTGGCTTATTGAAGCAATGACACCAGCAACACGATTAGAAATAAGACTCTCCGAATTCAAAACTTCTCGTTTCATATTTTCGTTAGACTTAGTTACTAGAATTGTATAACCATCATTACTTGTTTCTTCCTCAATACCATCTATTACAGAAGAAAAAAAGAAGTGGGATATTTCCGGTACAATTACGCCGATTGTATAGGATTTTTTATTTTTGAGGCTCTTTGCTAATGCATCAGGGTAGTAGCCTATTTTTTTTGCTAACTTGTGAACTCTTAATCTTGTGTCATTGTTAATGGCGGGATTATTTTGTAAAGCCCGTGATACCGTAGAAATTGAAAGCCCAAGCTTTTGTGCAAGGTCTTTAAGAGTCAGATTCTTTCCCATTCCGCTCTGTCTAACTATTTTAAAAGCAGCACTTTCTGAGTCTTTTGAAAATCTCCTGAAGTAAACACGCAAAAATATGTTCCGCTTGAAAGTTTTGAAGCAGTTAGGGTAACCTGATGCCTTCCGGAAGATTTAAATCCTTCATTAATATTCAATACTTGCTTCCCTTTTAAATCATAAACTTTTAAAGAAACCGAAGCTGACTCTGTGAGTTGATAGGTAAAGGTTGTTACAGGATTAAATGGGTTTGGATAATTTTTTGATACAGAAAATCCAATTGGGTTCAATTGATGATCTAAATCCAACGAGGTTACAGATGTACGAATATATGAAAATCCACCACCACTATTACTTCCGGAAAAGGATGTGAAAATTACGTCAAAATATAGGTTATCATCCGGTAAGTAAAGAGAAACAGTATCTCCAATGATTAATTGCGGTGACCCTCCGTGCATTGTCACAAAGTTGGTATAGTTGGCTGAACTTGCATCTGCAGTTGTCATCCCAGCCCATAAGGTACCAACCGGTGAACCATTTGAACCTGAATACCCATCCTCCTGGGCAATATTAAATAAACTTTGATTGTGTTTTCTGGTAATCCTGATACTATCGGTGATTTGATCCTGATACTCATCAAGTGTCCAGTCTGCCGAATCAGGTTTTGTAAAAATCACGCTATCTGCTTTTATAATATCTACATTAATTAAAATGGAGATACAAAGAGCTAGATAGAAATATCTTGAGATATATTCCATTTCCTCCTTTTTTATTTGCTTTATAAAAAAAATTGTAATGAATATTATAATGAAATACCCAATGAAATTCTATTTACAGGATCAAAGTCTCCAGCGTCATTAAATGAATAGTTTACATTTGTTAATATACCGGAAAGTTTTAATGAAAAGCCCAATCCTAAAGAAAGGCCTTCTGTATCGTGATTAAATTTATAGCCACCACGTAAGAATATCATTTTACGGTATCCATATTCACATCCAATATTAACTCTTTCCGAGTAGTCAATAGGGTGAACCGCATCTAATTCAAAAAGCAAATTATGGTCTTCCCCAAATCTATCTAGAAAATCCATAACATCTATTGCAGCTCCCATTGTAAATGTAAGAGGAAGAGGGAATGAATCATCTTCATACTTGAAATTTTTTGAAAAATTCCTCATTCCCATTCCAAAACGAAAACTTTTTAACCCTGGGTAATAAATAGTACCAAAGTCGTAAGCAAGCCCATCTGTTTCATTTAATTTTTCTGAACCATCAAGTGTTAGTGTTTTTCCAAGGTTTTGACTTACATATTTTATTTGCCCACCGACAGAAAATTGGTCTGTGAGACTTTTAGCGAAAGAAAGTCCCAATGCAGATGCTGTAACCTTTACATTTCCAGTTTCAATGAATCCAGCTGTATTATCTTCAACCCGAGTACCTATTATTTCGCCATAATCCGATGATAACATGCTGAACCCAATTATACCCAAACCACCTAATTTTTTTGTAATTCCCAACGAATAATAACGAATATCGGCGAGCCAGTTTGTTTGAGTACTAAAAAAATCAAGTTTATGAGAATTCTCAGTCATTCCTGCGGGATTATAGAACATTGAACTTGCGCCGGAACCAACAAGCGTATAGGCACCTCCCATTCCTGCTCCCCGTGCATCTGCATCTATTTTTAAAAATTGATAACCCGATTGAGCAACTTTAATTAACTCAGCATTTAATGTTGTATGAGTTATTCCTATTGCTAAAGATATAAGAGTAATAAACTTAATTACCTTAAAAATAGATTTATCAAGATTAAAAAGAGTCATGGGCATCATCTTCATCTGATAATAACAAATTTAGTTACAGCCATTTCCCCAGACTCCTTATCAGTAACTTGTGCGATATAAAGTCCGCTAACGAGTAATTGACCACTATCAGATACAGTTTGTAGATCAAGAATATTTCCTCCCCATATTTCATCGCCTGATCCTGAATCATGTTCAATAGTTTTCACTAGGTCTCCACTCTCTGTATAAATCTTAATTGTGCAGTATGCTGGAACGTCCATAAATACTATTTTATTAGGTTCACCTGGAAAATTATTGGCATTCACATTTAATGGATTAGGAACCACCCGAACTGTTTCAAGTGTCCCAGAAGGGCGGGACCTGTACGCTGCAGCCCGGGTACGATTCAAATTCCAACCGCTTTCAAGGCTGTGAACCTCTCCATCTGGACTAGGGGCATTTGATATCCCATCATCGTAAGCTGTCACATAATAGAAATATGCGACTCCTCTTTGTGCAGAAGTATCATTATAGCTATGGGTGACAGGGATACCAGAATTTCCACCACACTCAAAAATTCTTGTGAAGGATGAATCGGCACTCCCGATACTGCGATAAACTCTATAACCTGAAAAATCTGGTTCAGCCTCTGATTCTTCTCCCCAATTAATTTGAATATATTCAGGCAAACTACGAACGTCAATTGATGGTGCTCGCGGAGGGACTGGAAGTTCATAATTATTTTGGACTGCGTACTGAGCGGCCCATGCATTTTTAAAAAGAGAATCTTTCCCTGTAGCTATCCAACAATCTTTAGCATAATCGTTATCATCATCATATAAATCAGGATGAGCAATATATTGCGGGGGTAAGTTATTCTCTCCATCCCATGAAGCTGTTCCTTCTTTCCATGCTTTACCCAGTTCCCTTCCTTTTTCCGGTGAAATACTTCCCATGACAAATGCATAAACAAATCGAATGCTGTCTCCAAACGCAAGATCATACGGGCCGGAAGAAGTGTGTGCTATCGCTCGCCAATTCCACCAAGGAAATTCATTAGGGAATTTATAACCTTGTTCGTCCATTCTCTGAGAGTGAAAAGTATTATTATAGACATTTTCAGTCTGGTATTCTAAGTTGAACAGAGGTCCACCAAATCCGTACTGTAAAACTTCATATAAGTTATCTAACTCACTGGCACTGTGGCTTGAAGCTTCAAACTTTAACCAGAAAATTTCTACAGTATTTACACCGGTCATCATAGGCTGTGAAACATCATCAGATTTGTCATCTACAGATTTGTCTACATGTAGAAAAGCTTCACCAACATAGAATGGAGTATTGATAAAGCTTTTTGATTTATCAGGGTCACCAAAATCATCATAATCAGAATTTGGGCCGCGGGCAGGATAACCATACATTATCCTTAGCGAATCTCCCATTCTTTCTCCATAGGTACTGTACCAAGGTGAACCTCTGCCAGGAGAATAAAAATTATTCATCCGCATAAAATAAACATCATCTAGATTTTGTCCAGGTAACTCTATTTCATCATCATCGTCAATATTTCCATTATTGATGAATGTCCAATCATAAATAATGAAATCATCATAATCTGCACTGCTCCAGGCCAATACTTTTTGCTTAAGAGTTACACCCATAATAGTATTAACAGTAGACTCCATCATGAGGTCAGCAGTCCCTGGTATTTTATCAGAATTCACTTCGTCGCCAGTCAATGGGAAAGGGTCATTCAAAATTTCGCCATCTACTTTGATGGTAGGTGGATCGTACCGCCGATATTGTCTTAGGGTAATCCCTTCGTCATCCGCTATTGGCATGGTAATATTTTCATTAGCACCTGCGGTCGCAGTCCCAACAACTTTTACAGGCCAATTTGTCCCTGTTTCATCTACCCAATTCTTAGTTCCTAAGTGCCAGCCAGCATTATAGAGATGAAATGTTTTATAGTTGTCATAGTAATAATAAACTGCACGTGACCCTGAAAGTTGATCCTGATCAGTATTATCAACCACCTTCATCTCAACATTGCCTATACGTACCCATTTATAAGTACCGGCATAAATTATTTGAGAAAAACCTATTATTAAGGTGATAAAGAGTTGGTTAAGTATAAGATTGTATTTCATTATATTGGATATATTTTAAAAATAATACCTGAATCCAATGGTGATTCGTCTGGGGTTTAGATATGTTAGAAACCCTCTGTTAGGCATGTTAATATGAGGCTTATCCTTACTAGATATATCTCCTAATTGATCATTCCCGCCTGTATAACCCTTAGCCAAATATTCTTCACTATCATACATTGGTAGGTGTAAGGACTCAACATAATTTCGCCAATCATCACCGCCATCAAAACCTTGCATGGAAATATATTGAAGTCCTAAAACATTTGTTATATCCATAAAGAACATTAAATCAGTTTTACTCCCAGAAATATTTTTCGCTATACGCAAGTCACTATTGAATTCACTTCTCCATTGTAAATTATCCTGAAGTTCATAGGTGTCTAAAGGATCCCATGTTATATAGTCACCTGCTTTCCAGGTAAGCAGCATATTAGCTTGCCATTGTCCAAAAGGTCTCATCCCCAATATTTTAGGGCCCCAAGCCTTTGGGATTTGGAAAACTAAACTGCTCCTTACAAATGGTCTGGCTAATGGTTTTTCTTGTTTTGGGTTTTGGTAACCATAGCGCAATTGGTCTCGTGGATTTTCATAGTAGTGATCCCGCCCAAAATATCCCCATGTTTGAACAATATAATTATAGTTTATCCAGCCTGTAAACCATCGACCATATCTTTTCTGTGCTCTTATCTCAAATCCACGGATATCTTCATAATTGCTATTTTCTGTGGTCGTATAGTTTACACTTCCATCTATGCTGGTGTAATTGACATAAGCAATCTGTTCAAAAACGTCTTTATAATAACCTGATGCATGTAAAAGAACTGTATTTGAAAGATTATATTCTACACCTAATTCATAAGCTATTGTCTTTGGTATCTCTGCAGAAGGATTCCCCAAATAATCAATCCCTTGGTAGGCAGTTCCATAGCCTATCTGATACATATCAATTGATGATGGCATAGAATAAAAATGACCATAGTTAAAGTATAACTTAGCTACACTGGTGATAGGATGTGAGATTCCAATTCGCGGGCTGATTTTGAGATGACCTTTAGCAGATTCTTTAGGCGCTGATTGAGTAAATTCTTCTTTAAAAGTAGGTGAAAGATATTTTGAATAAACATCAACTGTATACCACTCTTTGTTAGGATTATTACTATCAATTCTTAAGCCTAGATTAGCAAAAAGTCCCCTGATTTCAATCTTGTCTTGAATGTAAGCACTTAACCTGGATGGATAAGCCCGATATTGATTTACATAGTTGTTCTTGGGCGCATAGGAAAATTGGCTTTGATAATTTGTATTTAAATCATCATAGTTAAATTCAAAACCGGTTTTGATTTGGTGCTTTTTGTTTATTTGGCTGGTCAAATCAAACTTAACATTTAGCGTTGTCACTTTTGAGTTATCTCGAGTAACACCACCTAAGGATGCAAATACCATTCCATCTCCTGATGGTGTATAATTGCTTGCGACTAAAAAACCAAGCGGAGCTTCGTCAACGATTACGTTTCCAAAAGATCGTACAGCTGTTGTATCACGTATGAAATCGGGGCCATAGCACGCATTTTTTAAATGCACATTTGAAATTCGAATATTATAGAAAGTACTGGGACTGACTACATGATCCAGTGTTAGTCCCACCATTGAACGATATATATTAAATGGGTTCAGTGCATTAGGCCAATACATAGCTGAGCCGCCCCCATCTGCATAAGCATCAGATGTTGCCAGGTAACTTGAAAGAATATCAGTGCCGCTATCTAAATACCAATTATTCCCTGATCCTTCTGGACTTGCAGATAGTGTATTGATTTCACCATACAAGCCTTCAATTTTCAATTTTATTTTCTCTTTGGGCGTCATTGTTAGCTTTAGTTGGGTATTTGATTCACTGTAATAGTCTCTTGCAGTTGGCAATGCAAACATTTCATTCTTATTATGGTGCGAGAAGTAAAATGTCATATTTCCAATTGCTTTCCCAACCAATGGTACTGGCCCGCCAAATCCAACATCTAGGTTGAGATCAGGCTTGTGGGCATATTGCCCTTTTTTTTGATCTACCTCATCACTTCCTTCGGACCGGTGATACCATAGGAAAAGGTCACGTGCTTGCGAAGGTGTCATATCATTTGAAGGATCATTATCTGATAATAAATTCGCTGATACTGCATTCCATCCAATAAACTCTGGATAGCTTTCTTGCATATCAGCATCCCAGGTACCTTGTTGGGTTCCGCCCCACATTACACCTGGTTCTAAAAATGGTCTAAGATAATAATTCATGGGATCATAAAGCGAAAATCCATCATGTTTATATTGTGGAGGATCATAATGAATGTCAATTGATCCGCTATAGTTTGTTGGGGAACCTTCTTTTGTAATTATATTAATAAGACCTGATCGAATATTTCCGTATTCAGCATTGAATCCACCTTTGATAATACTTATTTGGTCAATGGAACTCATATTTACCATCATCACGGGTTGGTTTGAACGATTATCTACGAAAGACATCCCATCAACCATTAAAGCAGTTTGATCCAAACTACCACCACGAATCAAATTATTTTCAATACCTGCTTCTAAGTTCAAATAATCTTTAATATCACGAATTTTTGGGACTTTTTTAATATCATCAGCTAAAATACTTACTTCACTAGCTGACCTGTCCATGAGAATAATTTCTTTATCTGCTATTACAAAAACTTCTTCACCTTCAATTACTTTGGTAGATAATTCAAAGCTGATTAAAGCTGTATGGTCAGTATGTATTGTGACATCTTTTCGAGTAGTAGATTGGAATCCAATCATTGAAGCCGTTATTGAATAAACTCCAGGTCTCAAGTTCAAAATATAATATTCGCCTTCTTCATCCGCCATTGCACCTTGGGATGTCCCAACTACAATCACATTTGCCCCAGGTAATGCTTCTCCTGTTTCTCTATTTACAACCGTACCTGATATTTTTCCACTAATTCCACCCCAAATAAGAGCTTGAAAGCATATCCCAATGGTCAAATATTTAAACGAAAGATTGTTATTTAAATTTAGTATTTGATTAGATATAGATGAATAATTGCTCATGACAAAATTCTCTTTCTCCGAAAGAAAAAAGAAAAGGATTAGTAGATTATTTAAAACAATGAGAAAAAAATAACGCCCCAATTGGGGCGTTATTTTTTCAGAACATTATATTACTATTGTGGTACGGCACCAGTGGCATAATCTGGGCCCAAATAAATGACATAGACTTTATTGCCTTGATTTCCTGCCGCAACGTAAAGCTTGTTATCATGCCACACTGCTTTATTCGGGTTTTCAGTAGGTAGTGTATAAACACTCTCCACAGTTCCGGTTGGTGTAACACGCACTAACTCTGATGTAGTAACCGTAGTGTCTGCATTCCAGCCATCCATGAGATATGTATTTCCCATACCATCGATCGCCAGCCCTGAAGGGGTATAATCGTCATTTGATAAAATCTGGATGCATGACTCGGATGATATTGTATCGCCTTCAGCGGGTACTGGGGCTTTCCAGAGGCCATTTGAACCTCCTGCAGAAGCTGCAGTATCACCCTTTGTCCACCAATAAAGATCACCATCATAGTAACGCATAGGCGATCCCCAATTTCCAAACGATTTTATTAATCTGGCAGTATCTGCATTAGCTGATCGCTGGTAAATAGTTCCATTTGCTGTTCCAATAAAAAGGTTTCCTTCACTATCCCATTGAAAATCAAATGGGTTATCAACGTCAGTATCTGCTGGCATATAAGATTCATAATCGCCGCCTGAAGGAGGGATCCGAACAATCCCATAGTCACCCCAAACTACCGCAGCATAAAGGTATCCATCAGCACCAAAATGCATTTCACCTTCACCCCAATGTGTTTGACCAAAATAGCTTTCGGTTCCATCGGGAGTGATCTTATATACTTCTGCTGGATCTTGCCCGCGTGCATACAAGTTCCCATCTGCATCGAAAGCAAGGCCGCCCTTTGTTTTGGGAAGGCCTTCAACCGTGATTATATCAAAAATGGGTAACAAGGTAATGGATACGGATTCGCTAACTTTCTCATCTGTATCATCAAGATTACGTACTTTCAAATTAGCGCTTATTGAAACACCAACTCCACTAACATTAGGACGGGTAAACTTTAATGATGTTACAGTTCCTTCTGAGGGTGTTACCGATGCGAGTGTTACACCGTTGCTGTCTATCTCAACCAAATTCAGCGCTGCAGTTGCGTTGAAGTTTTCACCGGTGATGGTTACTTCTTCACCTGGATATCCTTCAACAGGACTAATTGAAGTAATAA